>CAZBGR010000005.1:0-40681 GCA_964491535.1 uncultured Muribaculaceae bacterium | reverse complement strand
ATAATAGTATTCTAACATCAATTAATAGAGATTGCAAGCATTGAAGGTTATTTTTTAGCCTTCTTTTGTAATTTAATTTTTAAATAATTCTAATTAAAAAAGCATTTAAACTTAAATCTTAAGTTATATTAATTATTAATTACTAAAAGTCTTCTAAATTAATATATCATTAAACTTTAAACACCTTTTTCAATAACAAATAAAGAATTAAGAACGAGATAATTTTGAGGAAAGAAACGATTAATGGTCCAATAACTAATACCCTCTAGATTATATTTTGTAACTAATTCTAATTTAGCTTTAATACTTCTTGCATCTTCAAACCAAACTTCATGTTCACTCATCGATGAATTTAGATAATTAAAATAAGGTGTTTGAGCTGAAACATCAAAGTTAATAATTTGATTGTAAAACCTTGCTATTTCAATCGCTTCATAATTAGTAATTGATTTAGCTAAAGAACCCTCTATATAAGGAAGGGTCCAATCATAGCCATAATTTGGAATACCCATTAAAATTTTGTCAGGGGAAATTCTAGTTATAGCATAATTAATTACTCTTTCAACTAAATTAAGAGGGGCGACCGCTCTAGCAGGACCTCCTGAATAACCCCATTCATAAGTCATTAAAATTACATAATCAGCTAACTCTCCAATTTGTCGATAATCATGAGCTTCATATAAGATTCCTAATTGATGATCGTTTGTTTTGGGTGCTAGAGCAACTAATAATAAATAATTTTCTTTAGCTAATTCATTCTTTAACCACCTAATAAAATTAATAAAAGAATCTTTATCCTCAGGGTAAATATATTCAAAATCAATATTTAAACCCTGATATCCTCTTTGTTTCATAAGTTTTAAAATATTTGATATTAATAATTCTTGGATGGTATGATTATTTAAAATATAATTAGCTAAACGACTATCAAAACGCCCTTCTAAGCCTATATTAGTAACTACCATTATAGGTATTACTTGATTAGCTTTAGCAATCAAAATTAAATTTTCATCATCAATTATATTTAATTCACCATCATAAGTTATTTGATAACTAAAAATACTAAGAAAAGTTAAAGATGATATTATATCATTTAACAAATCAAGATTAATATTTGAAAAAGCATAGCCATTAACTTTTAAAGCTCCAATTTTATTAACCTTATCTTTAATAACAACAATAGTTTGGCCAATTACTAACTCTTCATCAATAGCTATTTTGTTATCATTAGCTATTTTATAATAATCAACCTTATAAAGGTTACCTATTTTAAATAAAGTATCTCCTTCTTTTACAACATGAATAATAATACTTTCACCCCTTAGTATTATTATATCTTTTCAATGTCTAAAAAGACCTTATATTAAAGAAATTATTTTAACTTCTATTTTATAAAGAGGATATCTCTTTACTTATCTCTGATAATATTTCATCTAACTTACTACTATCAGTTCCCCCTCCTTGACCAAAAGTATCCGATCCTCCACCATTACCATTAGTCGCTTTAGCTAATTTTTTAATAATATAATCACAATTTATTTTGGCGCTTATCTTTTTATTACCCTTAGCAATAAAATTAAGATTCCCATTAGATACATTAACCAATAACACAAAACCATTTTTTAATTTATCACTTAACCGAATAACTAATTGTTTTAAAAGAGGAACTTGATAACCTTCTACTTTTGTAATAATAAATTCACCTAATTTATTTTTTTTAATCATTTTATCAAAAGTTGATAAATTAGAAATCGCTTTTTTTTGCTTTTGATTACTATATTCCTTTTCTAATTCTTTTACTTTCTGTCTTACCCTAGCTACTTCATCACGATTAAAGATAAGATCACGATAGGAAGTAGGTTTACTATTATCAATTTTAACATCAAATAATAATTTTATATCTTCTTCTTCAGCTTTCTTAATTATTTTTTTTGCTTTATTTAATAATTTAACCATTTCATCATTATAAGGCTTAATAACCTTAAATAATTCTTGTTCAATATTTTTATCAGTAGCGGCTTCAATTCGATAAACATTTAAACCCTTTGATTCAATCATCTTTATGGCAAATCTTTTAATATCACCAACATTTTTAACATGAGTCCCTCCACATAATTCAAACGAATCATATAAAATTACAGTTCTAACTATATCTTCATATTTTTCTTCAAATAAAGCTTCAGCCCCTAATTTTTTAGCTTCTTTTAAAGGCATTGTTTTAAAAACTGTATCTGCTTTAGTACTTATTTTATCATTAACAAGCGTTTCTATAAGAATTATATCTAAATCTGTAATTTTCTCTTGATAAACAAAATCAAAACGTAATGTTTGCTCATCTATTCTAGAACCAGCTTGTTTTATCCCTTCATCTAAAGCTTCTTTTAAGGCTTCATGTAAAAGATGAGCGGCACTATGATTTTTAGTAATTTGGGTTCTTCTTTTTTTATCCACTTTAGCAATTACTTCATCATCTAAGTTAAGTTTTCCTTTATTAACGATTACTTTATGGGCATGTTGACCATTAGGCAATTTAATTACCTCCGTTACTACATATTGCCAAGAGCCTTTAATAATTACTCCCTTATCAGAGGCTTGTCCCCCAGCTTCAGCATAAAAAGGAGTTTTAGTTAAAACAAGATAACCATCATCCTTTAAATCATTTACTTTTACCCCATCTTTAAATAAAGCCCTAATATTAGTTTTAGTTTCTAATATATCATAACCAACAAATTCACTTGGTTCATTAAAATCAAGCAAATCCTTACTTTGTAGATTCATATTTCCTCCTTTTTCTCTAGCTAATCTAGCCCTAAGTTGTTGCTGTTCCATATATTTATCAAACTCCTCTTCTGATACCTTAAATCCTTGTTCCTTTAAAATTTCCTTAGTTAATGAAAAAGGAAAACCATAGGTATCATATAATTTAAAAGCATCCTTACCCGTTATTTTTTTATTATTAGTATTTTTCAGTAACTCATTTAATTTCTTTTCACCACTTTTTAAAGTTTTACTAAACAACTGCTCTTCTAAATTAAGCTTTTCTTTTATTTGTTTTATATTATCTTTTAAATCAGGATAAGCATCCCCCATAACTTCAACTACTACCTTAACTAACTTACTCATAAAAGGCTTTTTTAAATTTAGTTTCATTCCATAGCGAACAGCTCGTCTTAATAATCTTCTTAGGACATAACCTCGTCCCTCATTAGAAAATGACGCTCCGTCACTTAAAGCAAATGTCAAGGCTCTAACATGATCTGCAATTACTTTAAAACTCATTTGACCATTATAAACTTGATTACTTAATTCCTCAATCTTTTTAATAATAGGTTTAAAAAGATCAGTTTCATAATTAGTTTCAACTTCTTGTAATATACATGCCATTCGTTCTAAACCCATTCCCGTATCAATATTTTTACTAGGTAACTCTTGATATTGAGCCCTTAATTGACCCGATTTAGCATTAAATTGACTAAAAACATTGTTCCATATTTCAATATAACGATCATTTTCTATTTCTTTACTTAATAATTCAAGGCCTCGTTTTTCTTTATCGTATTTAATTCCTCGGTCATAAAAAACTTCTGAATCAGGTCCGCATGGTCCTTCACCTATTTCCCAATAATTACTTTTTAATTTTATAATATGATCTTCTTTAATTCCTTTTTTAATCCAACAATCATAAGCCTCATTATCATCTGGATGAACAGTAATATATAATTTATCTAAATCTAAATTAAAATATCTTTTACTAGTTAATAATTCATAGGCATAGCTAATGGCTTCTTTTTTAAAATAAGCTCCAATTGAAAAATTACCTAACATTTCAAAAAAAGTATGATGACGAGCCGTTTGGCCTACATTATCAATATCATTAGTACGAAGACATTTTTGAACACTAACTAAACAGTTGTTTTTAGGTTTAGAAGAACCATCAAAATATTTCTTTAAGGGCGTGACACCGGCATTAACCCATAATAAAGATGGATCATCTTGAGGAATTAAAGATGCACTAGCTATTTTTAAATGATTTCTTTCTTCAAAGTAAGTTAAAAACATCTTCCTTATCTCATTACTACTCATATCCTTCATCATTTAAGGCCTTTCTTTTTTATGATTGGGAATTTCTATTAACTTAATTAAATTTATTACTTTAGATTTTAATTCATCAAGAGTCCCATCATTAATAATTGTATAATCAAACTTTTCATAATCATCCAAATCTATTTCCGTTAAATGTTTATTTTCGTTACTAGTTAATTTGTTCTTAAAATCAGGCCTAGTAACTTTAATAGCAATAATATCATCAAAAGCGGCTTGTTGCTTTTCTATTTCTACTTTTAAACGAATATTATCAACTATAATAATATCAAAAAAATAAGATAAAATCTCAATGTCTTCTTTTAAACGATTAATAAAAAAATAAGGTTTATTTAATTTTTGCCTAATTAATTCAGTTCCTAACTGTTGCATTAAAGCCCTTGGTTTAGTCTCATTACGTCCATCCCAATCAAAATAATCCTTTATATAATCCTTTAAATATTTAACATGATCTAAAATAACCACTTTTTGATTTTTAGTTTGATAAATTTCTTTAATAAAAGTACTAGTTATACTTTTACCTTGTTCAGCTTTCCCACAAATAAGATATAAACGCTTTCTTTTGTTAATTAACTCCATCTTTTAATCACTTCCTTCACTATTACTTTCTTTAATAAACTTTAAAATATGATACTTTTTTTCAATAAACATAATAATTGATTTTAACATGGCAATTAAAGGAGTAGCTATTACCATGCCAATCACACCCCATAAATATCCAAATACTAAAATACCAATTATAATATTAACAGGATGTAATTTCATTGTTTTGCTCATAACTAACGGTCTAAAGAAATTATTTTCAATCATTTGAATTACTAAAAGAGCAATAATAGTAATAATACCTGTAGAAAAACTATATGAAAAGGCTAATAACACTGCTGGTAAACCTCCAATAAAGGGCCCAATATAAGGAATAATATCAGCAATACCACATATTAAACCTAATAATAAAGGAGCTTTTAAACCAATAATACCAAAAGCAATAGTTGAAGAAACAAAGACCATTAATGAAATAAATAAAGTCCCTTTTAAATATCCAAATAAAAACCCATTAGCTTCTTCAATTAAACCCCTAACATCCTTTCTTACTTTGACTGGCAAAAGAGATAAAATTGTTTTCCCAAGATGATTAAAATCAAACAATAAATAAAAACCAACCATCAAACTTAAAACCAAAACACCAATAATTGAAAATAAATTACTAATTAAATTAATTGTTATTGCAGGTACTTCAGTCGTTAAAGATCTAATTAAACTATTAGTATAATCAATCATATCAGTTTTAATTTTAAAAACATCAATAATATTAATATTTTTAAAATGGTCAAAAAAGTTATTAACCCAAATAGTAAATGAATCTAAAATAGTTGGTAAAATAGTTAATAAATCATTAGCTTGTTTTAATATTAAAGGAAAAAGATTAGTGATAACAACATAAAATAGACTTAATATAAATATATAAATTAAAGAAGAAGCTAAAATACGATTCGTTCCTCGTTGGTGAAAATATTTAACAGTTGGTTCTAAAATCCAAGCAATTAATAACCCAATAAATAAAGGAGCTAAAATTCTTAAAACCGTAAAGAAAAAACGAAATATTTGCCATTCTTTAAAAATTAATGTAACCGCATAAAGGCCTATAATACAAAGAAAAATAAAAACTATTTTCAAAATGCGATTACTTAAATTAATAATGTCATTTAATTTTAAAATGTCAATCTTTTCTCTTTTTCTCATTTAACTATCCTCCATCAATATTATAAATTGAAGTTTCAACGCCTTCTATTTATCATTAAAAATAATCTTAACATTTCAAGCAAGTTAGCTATTAAAGATGCTACATAAGTTAAAGCAGCTGCCCCAAGCATAGCTGTTACTTTATTTGTTTCATCATCTGTAATATCTTTTTCTTTTATCAATATCTTTTTAGCGCGTTTTGAAGCGTTAAATTCAACTGGTAAATTTATTAATTGAAATAAAAGAGTGCCCGCTAATAAAATAAGACCTACTAAGGCTAAATCAAAAATAGAAGCTATAAAACCAATAAATAAAACAACATAACCTATTTTAGAAGCAAAATTAACTATTGGAACTAAAAAACTTCTCACCACGATAAATATATATTTATCCTTATGTTGAAGAGCGTGCCCACATTCATGAGCAGCAATTGAAATAGAAGCGATACTATTTTGGTGATAAACATCACTTGATAAACTAACTACTTTTCGTCTTGGATCATAATGATCCCCCAATAAACTTTTATTTTCAATAATCTTTATTTCTTTTAAATTATGATTATCTAATATTTTTCTAGCAATATCATAACCAGTTAAACCTTTTTTATTCTTTATAAGCTTATACTTTTCATACGTCCTACTAACTAATGCTTGAGCCGCTAAAACAATGATTAACGGAATAAAAATCAATAATAAATAAACGTTATCCATAATTACCTCCTAATTTATTATTTCCCAAATGGTTTTATCTTTTGTATCCTTTATTAATATCCCCCTTTTTCTTAAATCATCTCTTATATGATCAGCTTTTTGATAATCTTGAGCCTTTTTAGCTAAATGTCTTTTATCAATCATCTCCTCAATTATTTTAATTTCTGCCTCCGTTAAGCCTCTACCTTCTTTTAATAAATCTAATGATAAAACATAATCAAACTCTTTTATTAAATAAAGTTTAGTATAATTATTAATATCATTATCTTTTAGAAGATCAAATAAACAAGTTAAAGCATTGGAAGTATTCAAATCATCTTTTAAAGCTTCCTTAAATTGTTGTTGATAAAATTTTTGTTTATCTTTATTTAAAGGTAATCTATCATCCTTAAGGTTTTTAATTCTAGCTTTTAATTTTTGATAAGCAGAAGCAGCTGTATCAAGAGCTTGATAACTGAAATTTAATTGATTTCGATAATGTGATTGTAAACATAAAAAACGATATTCTAAAGGATGATATCCTTTTTTCTCTAAAACTGATAAAGTTAAGAAATCCCCTTTTGATTTAGACATCTTTCCTGTTTGATCATTTAAAAATTCTCCATGCACCCAATAAGAACACCATTGATGATTTAAGTAAGCTTCTGCTTGAGCTATTTCATTAGTATGATGAGGAAAAAGATGATCAACACCACCACAATGAAGATCAAGATATTCACCTAAATATTTAATCGCTAAGGCAACACATTCAATATGCCAACCTGGATACCCAATCCCCCAAGGTGAATCCCATTGTAATTCTTGATTTTCAAATTTTGATTTAGTAAACCATAACCCAAAATCAAAGGGATTCTTTTTATTTAAATCCTCCTTTACATCATCTCTAACCCCTATTAATAAATCAGTTTCCTTTTTACCCACTAATTGATAATAATTAATAGCTTTACTAATATCAAAATAAACATTACCATTAGCTAAATAAGCATAACCATCTTTTAATAATTTAGTAATAATTTTTATATACTCATCAATATGATCAGTTGCTTTAGGTATAATAGCTGGCTTAGCAATCCTTAATTTTATACAATCTTTAAAAAAGGCCTCCGTATAAAAAGTAGCTATTTCAAATGCTTTTTTTTGTTCCCTTTTAATGGCTAACAACATCTTATCTTCGCCTTCATCAGCATCAGATACTAAATGACCAACATCAGTTATATTCATAACCCTTTTAACTTTATAGCCTAAATAAGTTAAACTTTTTTCTAAAACATCCTCAAAAATATAAGTTCTTAAATTACCAATATGAGCATAACGATAAACAGTTGGCCCACAAGTATACATAGTTACTATTCCTTGTTTACGAGGAACAAATAATTCTCTTTTTCTTGTTAATGAATTATATAATTTCATTTTACCTCCTAACTTAAATATATTATTCTGCCAATCTTTTTAAAACCACCTCTTGACCTAGTAAATAAATAGCTTTAGGTAATTCAGGTCCTCGAGATTGACCTGTTACTTTAATTCTAATCGGCATAAATAACATCTTCCCCGTAAGCTTAACTTTCTCTTTTGTTTTTTCTATAGCTAAAACAATATTAGCTATCGTCCATTCATTAAGCTTCGCTAATTCTTCTTTAAATAAAAATAACATATTATTAACTTCTTTATCCTTTAAAATCAAAGCCTCTTCTTCATCAATTTTAATTTTATCTTTAAAAAAAAGGGCTGTTTTAGAGATGATTTCTTTACCATAAGATAATTGATTTTGATAAGTAATTATTAATTCCTTTAACCAATTTTCATCTTTATCACTTAAATCATAAGCCTCATTTAAATAAGGATAAAGAAAGAGATATAATTCATCAATCGTTAACAATTTTAGATAATGGTTATTCAACCAATTTAATTTATCAATATCAAAAATAGCATTCCCCTTCCCAATCCCTTTAATTTCAAAATGATTTTCTAATTCTTCTAAATCAAATATTTCCCTTTCACTACCAGAACTCCAACCAGTAAGAGCTAACATATTAATAATAGCTTTATTCAAATAACCTTTTTCTTTTAATTCGGCCATAGTAGCATCATGATCCCTTTTACTTAATTTTTTATCTGAATCTTTTTCCTTTTTTATAATTGGTAAATGAATAAACTCAGGCACTTCCCATTTTAAAGCTTGATAAATTAAAACATATTTAGGAGTAGATGATATGTATTCATTCCCTCTAACTATATGAGTAATAGCCATTTCATGATCATCAATAATATTAGCGAAATTATAAGTCGGCATCCCATCAGATTTAATTAAAATTAAATCCTCTAATTCTTCATTATTAACTTTAATCTCACCATAAACTTGGTCCTTAAAAACCGTAATTCCCTCATCTGGCATTTTAAAACGAATAACATAAGGTTCGTGATTAGCTATTTTTTCTTCAATAACTTCTTTAGTTAGCTTTAAACAATGTCCATCATATTTATAAGGTATTTTAGAAAGAGTAGCTTTTTCTTTTAAAGATTTTAAACGTTCATCTAAACAAAAACAATAATAAGCTTTATGTTCATCAATTAATTGTTTAGCATAAAGTTGATAATTTTTTTGTCTTTCACTTTGAATATAAGGCCCATAAGGACCCCCTATATCAGGCCCTTCATCCCAGTTCAATCCTAAGTCTCGTAATGCTTCATAAATTACTTCAATGCTCCCTTTTACATAACGCTCTTGATCAGTATCTTCAATCCTTAAAATAAAAGCCCCCTTATGCTTTTTAGCAATTAAATAGGAAAACAAAGCTGTTCTAATTCCTCCAATATGAATAAACCCAGTCGGACTAGGTGCAAATCTAGTTCTAACCTTTAACATTCCTTATCACCTATTTATAGTTTATCATATTTTTAATAATATAAAAAGAATATTTTGATTAGTTCATTACCTAATATTAATTAAATATTCTCTTTTATAAAAAACAAAACCTAAACATATTCTTTAATAGTTTCTATTTTAACTTTAGGCTTTTCTTCCATCATAGCATCAATAACAATTGTTTCTAATTTATCTTGAATTATCTTTTCTATTTTTCTAGCTCCAAAATCCTTATAATTAGATAATTCAATTATTTCTTCTACTACTTGATTATTAATAATAATAGCTATCTTATTAAATTTATTTTTCATTTCAAGTATTTTCTTATTAATAATTTTAATTATATCCTTTTTAGTTAATCTATTAAAAATAGAAATATTATAAATACGGTTAATAAATTCTACGCCTAACATTTGCTTTAATTTAGATAAAACCTTATCATTGTGATTGCTATTAAAGCCTACTACATTACGACTAAAACCAAGGTTAGTAGTCATAATAATTAAAATATTATCAAATCTAATTAATTTACCATTAGCATCTTTTATTTTAGCCTGATCTAAAATTTGTAAAAACAAATTAATGACTGCTTGATGAGCTTTATCAATTTCATCTAAAATAAGCACTGAATAAGGTTTATTTCTTATTTCCTCTAAAACATTTTTGTTGTCATCATAACCAATATACCCTGGAGGTGCTCCTATAATTTTACTGACGGTATGAATTTCGCTATATTCACTCATATCTAAGGTTATTAAATTATGTTCCCCGACTAAATTAATAGCATAGTTTTTAGCCAATTCAGTTTTACCTACCCCCGTTGGTCCACAAAATAAATAAGAATAACATTTGTTTTTATCTCGGTAACCTAATTTTATTCTTTTAGCTACATTAATAAGATTATCAATCGCTTCATCTTGACCAATAATGTTACTTTTTAATTTTTTAGCTAAACCTTTAAAGACCTTTTTATTGTCATTTAAAATTTCATAAACTGGAATTTTAGTACGTAAATTAATAACTAAAGCAATATCTTCTTTAGTTACTTTTTTTAAATGATATTTTTCAATTACCTTAAGTTCTAATAAGTTTATTTCATTTAAAACCTTTTCTTCATCATGTTTATATTGATACGCTTCATTAAATTGTTGATTAATAATACAATTATTTTTATTCTTTCTAATAATCATTAATTGCTTTTGTAATTTATGAAGCTTTTTACTTTCTTTAGTTTCTTGTAACGATACTTTAGCGCATACTTCATCTAAAATATCAATAGCTTTATCAGGTTGATTACGATCATAAACGTATTTTTCTGATAATTCAATAATTAAATCAATAATTGATTCGCTAAGTGAAACATGATGATAACTTTCATAAATTCCTTTTAAACCCATCATAATTTCTTTTACCATTTCAAGATGAGGAGCTTCAATAAAAACCTTCTGAAAACGTCTATCTAAAGCGCCATCATTTTCCATATGCTTTTTATATTCATTAGTAGTAGTCGCTCCAATACATCTAATTTTATTGCGTGCTAAAGCAGGTTTAAAGATATTAGAAGCATCAATCGCTCCTTCTGCCCCACCCGCTCCAATTAAAGTATGGATTTCATCTATAAAAATGATAATATCATCATTTTCTTCTAATTCAGCTAAAACCTTTTTCATTCGCTCTTCAAATTCTCCTCGATATTTAGTCCCAGCCACCATAGTAGCCATATCAAGTGATAAAATCCTTTTATGACGTAAGCTTTTAGGTACTTCTCCTTTACTAACCCAAGATGACAATTCTTCAACTACGGCTGTTTTACCTACTCCAGCATCACCAATTAATAAAGGATTATTTTTAGTTCGACGACATAGAATTTCTAAAATTCTTCTTATTTCATTATCCCGACCAATAACTGGATCTAATTCATTATTTTGAGCCTTTTTAGTAATATCGATAGCCATCTCTTCAACTAATAACTTTTTCTTTTTAACTTTTCTGTTAATTATTTCGTGAGCAAAATTACTATAAAGCTTTTCAATATCTACTTCCATACTCAATAAAATTCTAATTGCCACCCCTTCTCCTTCTTCCAATAATGAATAAAAAAGATGTTCTACAGTAACTTCACCATTATTTTCTTCTTTACTATTTAAAATAGCATTCTCAATCACTCTTTTTAATAAAGGAGTATATAAAAACCATTGACTCTTGTTAGAACCAACACCCATTATCTTAATTAATTCTTGGTAAAATTGATGATAATCAATATTAAATCTCTTTAATTTCTTACTAACATTATTATCTTCCTTTAAAATAGCTAAAAGAAGATGTTCACTACCTACATAAGGATGTTTTAGATTGGTCATTTCCTTTTTAGCATTAACTAACACCTTTTGAGCCTCTTCAGTAAATCTGCCAAACATTAGTAATCTCCTTTCATATTATCCTATGCATATCATGAACAAAATATAAAGTTATTAATCATTGCTAATCAATAATTAATAATTTTAATTATTAACTTAATCATAAAAATTAATTTTAAATATCTTTAACCACCTTAACAACTGATTTTCTTAAACTAAATAAAGCATAAACATTTATAATTCCAATTATAGCTATTAAAACATCCGCCCAAAACCAAATAAATCTTGGCGAAAGAATACCGCCCAAAAATAAAAGTCCACCAACTATTAATTTAAACAAGATTATCCCCTTTAAAGATAATTTATTAAATAAAAACTTTAGATTAGTTTCTCCATAATAGTAACCAGTAATTATTGTTGAAAAGGCAAACAAAAGGATAATAATCATAACTATATAATAACCACTATTACCTAAATGATAAGCGAAAGCCTTTTGAGTTAGTTCTATCCCATTTATATCTAATAAATTATAAGTAGTATAATTAGATAAGATAATTAAAAAAGCCGTTATCGTAGCCATTACTAATGTTTCAAGATGAATCCCAAAGACTTGAATAAAACCTTGATTTGTAGGGCTTTTAGTGGCTGAAGCAGCTGAAACAATTGCCCCCGTTCCTAAACCGGCTTCATTAGAAAATGTTCCTCTTTGAAAGCCAATAATTAAAGGAGTTAGAAAACCAATTAAAGAAGCTTTTATATTAAAAGCTCCCCTTATAATACTTTTAATTAAAAAAGGAATTTTATCAAATTCCAAGCACAAAATATAACAACCAATTAAAATATAACCTAAAGCCATTATTGGGATTAATTTAGTAGCAATTTTAGATATTCCGTCTAGTCCTTTAAAAATAACATACAAAACAAATAAAACAATAACTCCTGCTAAAATTAAGTTATTAAAACGATATATTTCCGTAACCGCTTTAACCATGGTATTAATTTGAACAGTAAGAAAGCCTGCTATATAAGCAAATAAAAGAATAAGAGCATAAATTCTAGCTAAAGGTTTATTATTCATTCCTTTTTCTATATAATAAGCAGGCCCACCAACATAACTCCTTTTCTGACGAGAACGATATAAAACTCCTAAGACTGATTCAGCAAAAGCATTAGCAGAACAAAATAAAGCACTTACCCAAATCCAAAAAATAGTTCCTATCCCCCCATAATAAATAGCTAAAGCAATACCCGCTAAAGATCCTACTCCTATTCTAGCCCCTAAAGTTATGGTTAATGATTGAAAGGGGGATAAACCTTGACCCCTATTTTGTTCCCTTAAAGCCTTAATCATTTTAGTGAATTTCAATTGAACAAAATTTAATTTAAAAGTAAAGTATATGCCACTTACAAATAAAAAAATAGTAGCTATAAACCATACTATTTTTTCAATAAAGATCATAATATCGCCCTTTTAATTATATGATTAGGAATAACTATTAAAACCCTATAAAGCTATTCGCTCCTTAATGCTTCTACTGGATCTCTATTACTAGCCATTTTTGAAGGAATCAAACCTCCTATTAAAGTAACTAAAATACTAACACTAATCATAATTAAAATGTGAAGCGGATTCATCCTGGCTACCTTTTCAAGATCAGTTAATCTTTCAAGAATAATATTAGCAGGAATAATTAATAATCTAGCAATAATAACCCCTAATAAACCAGATGACAAACCAATAATAAAAGTTTCAGCATTAAATACTCGGCTAATATCTTTTTTACGAGCCCCTAAACTTCTTAAAATACCAATTTCTTTAGTTCGTTCAATTACCGAAATATAAGTAATTATCCCTATCATAATGGCTGATACAATTAAACTAATGGCACTGAAAGCTATTAAAACATAAGTAATGGCATTCATAATACCGCTTGTTAATTCCATAATTTTTGAAGCTAAATCCTCATAAGTTATTTTATCTTCATCAGCTAATTTATCATTATATTTATCTAAATAAGTTAATACTTTTTCCTTAGCTTCAAAATTAGCTGGATATATATGAATTAAAGATGGTATATAATCAGCCCCTAAATACATAAGAATATTTTCTTTTTGTTCTTTATTTTCAATTACTTCCCCACTAAGTACATTATAATTAGCATTCCTTTGAGCTTTAACTATATCAGATTCACTATTAATATCAATTATATGCTCTACTAATTCATTAGGATAAAAAATACCTCCCATTTTAAAATCCATCATCATATCATTAGTTGGCATTACTCGATATTCACTTCTATCTCTTATAATTCCTACAATTCTTAAATTAATAGTATGAGAACTTTTCATCATTTCATCATAATTAGTATTAATCGAATAAAAAGAGCCATGTTTAAGATAAAAATCATCATTAATTATCAAATTAAGCTCTTTATTAAGAACCCTATCAAAAGAAACTCCTTCTAAATTAATATCAATTCCTAAAGAAATTAATACCTTATCATCAATTCTATTTTTATTATCTAAATGTAAAATTATATCAGTTTCTTCTTTAGGCCAATCTCCAGCTACTAAATGATAATTTTGGATCAAGTAATCTTTTGGTTGATTATTTAACTTTTTAGGCAAACTACTAATATTTAAATCAGCCATGTTAAAGGGCTTAATTTCTTCATTAAAACTACCAATAAGATTTAAACCAATCAAACGCATATAGGTTAGTCCCGAAATTAAAGAAGGATTAATGTTTTCTAAATAACTTAAATAATCAGCTGTTATTTTATTAAAATGAACAATCCTAGATTTATCAGCTTCATAGGGAATTATCTTATTTATATTTTCTACCTTTAATTCTTTATCTTGACGAGCTCTATCCCTCATTTCTTCCATATCAATTTCAAAGTAGGATTTAGAAATTAAAATAGGAAAAGAAGATAAAGAATCTGCTTCAAAGAGATCAATTTGCTTATCAAAACCATTAGATAAGGATAACACTAAAGAAATACCAATAATACCAATACTAGACGCTAAAGCAGTTAACAATGTTCTTCCCTTTTTAGTTTTAATATTATTAAATGATAAGGCTAAAGCTGTAAAAAAAGACATTGCTGTTTTCTTGATTAAATATTGTTTAACTTCCGTATCCTTTTTTATTTCATTTGAATCATTAACTATTTGCCCATCTTTAAGTTCAATTATTCTATTTGAATATTTATTAGCAATTTCCGCATTATGAGTAACCATAATAACTAACTTTTTCTTAGCTATTTCACTAATTAAACCAATGATTTGATCACTCGTTTTAGAATCTAAAGCTCCGGTTGGTTCATCAGCTAAAATAATATCAGGGTCATTAGCTAAAGCCCGAGCAATTGCTACTCTTTGCATTTGCCCACCAGATAATTGATTAGGATACTTATATACATGATCCTTTAAACCTACTTGTTTTAAAACTTCAAGGGCCTTTTTTCTTTTTTTCCCTTTTGACACTCCACTTAAAGTTAACCCTAATTCAACATTATTTAAAACGCTAATATGATTTATTAAATTATAATTTTGAAATACAAAACCAATACAATTATTACGATAAGCATCCCAATCAGCATCTTTAAATCTTTTAGTAGATTTGTTATTAATAATTAAATCCCCACTATCATAACGATCTAAACCTCCGATAATATTTAATAAAGTTGTCTTTCCACTACCACTCGGTCCTAAAATAGAAACAAATTCATTTCGCCGAAAGGTCAAATCAATATTATCTAAAGCTTTTTGAGTAAAAGAAACAGTTCTATAACTTTTACTTATTTTCTTTATTTTTAACATTATTTCCTCCTTTAATTAAACCACCTTTAAAATATATGCTTAAAAAGCCACGCTAATATATTTTTCTTTATTTAAACCGTTATTTCTGCTAATTTAAAAAAGTATTTATATTTACTAAAGATTATAAAATTAATCAAACCATATAAATACTTTTTATAATTTTATATTTTTATTTAATCTTTATTTCGATTGTCTTTGATCAAGAAAAACGAGGATGGTACCAACTAATACTCTTATAACATTAGAAATTAAAAATATCATTCCAAAATCACTAGTTAATCCTTGATTTACTATTAATGAGAAAAGCAAACTATCACCAAGTATTAAAGCTGTGTATAATATCCATAACTTAAGAAAAGAGCTTTTACCATTTAAAATTTTTAAATATAATTCTAGATTAACTAACTGCATAATAATAAAACTAATAAGGGTTCCTAAAACAATTAAAAGATCTACATTTATATCAGTCGATAACGCAAAACCTGTAAAGATTAATAATTGCATAATTACTGCTCCAATAATACCAAATAAAGTATTTATAGGACCATACTTTTTAGTTATCATGTTAGCGAAGAAAAAGACTAAAGGATATATAAAAACGCTTACCCAAATAGAATATCCAAAACATTCAAAACTATAATTTACTAAAACGTTAGTTAACACTAAAGTTACAGCCAATAATAGAATATAACCTATCCCTTCTACTTCTAATCTTTTGCTATTTTTTAAACTCATTTTTATTCCTCCTCCTATGTTACTACATTATATAACTTTTATATTTTTAAGTCAAACAAAAAATTAATAATTTTTCTACAAAAATTATTTATATAAATTCTTATTTAAACATCCATCTAACATTAAAACTTCCCCATTAACAATCGTTGTTATTACTTTAGTATTATTAGTTAATAAAGCTATTAAAGGATTATTAACCGGTTCATCTAATAATTTTACAATAATAAGATCCGCTTTATAACCCTCCTTAATTAACCCTAAATTAGGAATGCCTAACCCTTTAGCACCGTTAATAGTAGCCATTTTTAAAATGTCAAAAGCTTTAATAACCGTTGGATCTTCATATATCCCTTTTTGAAGCAAATAAGCAAAGGGTAAGTGTTTAAACATATTTAAAGTATAGGCACTACCCACTCCATCTGTCCCTAGGCAAACGTTTAAATTATTTCTCTTAAAATTAATTATATCAGCTATCCCACATCCCAAAGCTAAATTACTAATTGGATTATGAACAATACTAATATCTTTATTCTTTAAAAAGTCAACCTCTTTTAAATAAACACCATGCGCCAAAATAAGCTTATTAGTTAATAACGGCTTTAAAGCCTCTTTATTGACTTTTTGATATTCTTCTTTATTTTCTAAATAATGAAGATGAATAGGCAATTTATTTTCTTTAGCATATTTGGCTACTTTGTTTACATAATGAGAACTGGAGGTATATAAAGAATGAAGACCTATCCCAAAAGTAATTAAACTATTTTGATTTTTAACTTGCTTATAAAACTGCTTAAACTCTTCTAATCTTTCCTCACCCTTATTATCATGATCCATTAAAAGAGTAGCATATAAACATCTTATTTTACTTTTAGTTAGAGCTTTTAAAACTGCAAAAGGTGAAAAGTAATGATCAAAGCAACAAGTAGTACCACTTTTAATCATCTCCAAACATGATAAATAAGTAGCCTCCCCTACTTCATCATCAGTCATTTTGTTTTCAATTGGCCATATTTTATCATTAAGCCATTGCATTAAAGTTAAATCATCATTAGTATTTCTAAAATTATACATTCCTAGATGAGTATGAGCATTTATTAAACCCGGCATAACTAAATTCCCTTTAGCATCAATTATTTCATCATAAGCTCCTCTATAATTATCAACTACTTGTTTTATTATATCATCTTCAATAACAACATCGCCCTTAATTATATGCTCATTTTCCATAGTAACAAGGTACCCATTTTTTATTACTTTTATCATCTTATCAACTCCATTTATAATTATACAATAAAATAAGGTTTATAGCTATTTTTAAATATTTTATTACCCCCATCTTTATGCTGTTGTAATTTTAACCAAAATAAAGTATTATATGGTTAGCTAGAAAGGATTTGAGTTAATGAAGATTAACGATTTAGAAAACTTTAGAAATAGTTATGGTTACCTTGAATTAGATAAAATAAAAGATAAAAGAACGCAACCAAATATAGTAGGGGTTAAACCTAAAACTTGGCTTTTATTAGATGATGGTCGAGTATTATTTAAAGAAACAAATCCTATATCTTATGAAGATATAGCCCATTTATTTTTTGCTGAATTTTTAGAACAATGTGAATTAGAACATGCCACTTATGATTTAGCTATTTTAAATGGCAAAAGAGGGGTTATTACTCCTGATTTTACTAAAGAAGGAGAACTTTTAATAACAGGGGAAACTTTATTAAGCTTATTAAAAACAACCTATGATCAAAATAATATCAACCAAACAGTCTCTAATTCTATAGGGAGCATTATTGAAGCTCTTAGACTTATTAATGTAGACGAAAAAATAATTAATGAAACTAAAAATACCCTTATAAAAGGACTTATTATGGATGCTTTATTATTAGAAACTGATCGAAATCCTACTAATTGGAGCATTAAAACAGAACCTAAGTATTTTAATTTTATTAAAGATCCTCAAAACAAATCCTTAACCCCTTTTAATCATCCAATAAATAATTTTAAATTAGCGCCCTTTTATGATGGTAGTAATATTTTTGGTTTAAATAGAAATGTCAATGACCTTCAAACCAAAGTTAGAAACATAAGAGATTTAAGTACTATTCAATCTATAATATTAAATAGTAAAAGATCCTTTTTTATGAATAATGAAACCCAAGATCAACCTTTAATCGAAGAACTAAAATTTATAAGTCAACACCATCCAAATATTATTAATGATTTTATTCCTAAACTTATGAATTTATCAGTTGATTTAGCTAAAGAAAAAATTGAAGCTAAAATAAAAACTCAAATACTAGTTGATATAATAATCTGGATAGGTATCATTTTAAAGTATAATAAAGAAAATATTATTTTTGCTTGCCAAGATATACTAAAGAATGAAAAAACTAGATAAATATTTAACTAGTTTTTATATTTATAATTTATATTATTCAACCGACTTTAAAGAATCAATCATATCTATTTTCTTTAAAGTTTTATTAATAATTAATTGAACCACAAACGAGAAAAAGATAGTTATAAGGGCAGCAATTAAATAACTTATATTATTGATTGTTCTTAAAAACATTATATTATCTGTTTCGGCAGTATTAATTATAAACTTATGTAAATATACACCACCTAATAAACCTAATAATATCCCAACAATCGTTAAAATTAAAGTCTCCCTAAAGACAAAGATTGATATCTCATTATCATAAAAACCTAAAACCTTAAAAGTTGCTAACTCTCTTTTTCGTTCACTTACATTAATAATAGTAAGATTATAAAGAACTACAAAAGCTAAAAAACCTGCTAAAACAACTATCATAATAATAATTTTATTTAAACCGGCTATAAAACTATCTAAATTTTTAATAATATCACTTGTGTAATTAATTACTAAAATTCCATAGTCATTAAGTTTAAGATTACTATCTATTTTCCCATTAGCAATTATACTATTATAAGTTATCTCTTTATCAAATATTTCTTGATAATAAGCTTTACTAATATAAATATAATGAGATATATAATTATAAGTAATATCAGAAACATATAAAACAAATAACTCATTATCACTATTTCTAATCTTAATACTATCACCTTTGTTAACTTTTAACTGATCAGCCATTTGCTTGGTTATAATAGCCCCATTGTTAATAATACTTATCTTTTTATTAGTTATAGAACTAGTAAGCTTAACATAATTATTAAAATTAACAATATCAGAAGGTACTATTACATAGGCGTCTTCTATTTTATTATCAAATGAAAAAGTATAAGCTTGTTGATTAATTAAAAGCGGATTTACAATTTCATTCTTTTTAAAAAGATTCATTAAGCCATTAGATAAATCAGTAATTTCATTTTTTAAAATATACATTGAATCGTATTTTATAATATCGTTATACTGCAATTTAGAAATATTATTAATACTATCATTAATTCCCATCCCCGCTACTAATAAAGCTGTACAACCAGCAACCCCTAAAATAGTCATTATAATTCTTTGTTTATATCTAAATAAATTTCTGATTGTCGTTTTGCCCATAAAATTTAAGTTTTTCCATAAAAAGCTTATTCTTTCAATAAATACCTTTTTACCAGTCTTAGGAGGCTTCGGTCTAAGAAGTGAGGCAGGAACCTCTTTTAATTCTTTCATACAGGCAATAGTAGTTACTCCAAACATAATTATTAAGGTCAATGATATAACCAATGAAAAGGGTAAAGGGCTTACAACCGTTATTAATTTAGGTACATAAAATCTAGCTAAAAAAACACTATAAATAATACGAGGAATCAAACTATAACCAATCGTCATCCCAATAATAATACCAATTAATCCCGAACTTAAAACATATAGCAAATAACCAAAAACAATATTTGCTTTACTAAATCCATTAGATAATAAAATTCCCATTTCAGTTCTTTCTTCTTCAATTAATCTAGTTAAAGTATTTAAAATCATTAATACTACAACCATAATAAAAAAGATAGGCAATATCTTGGCAATAGCCTCTACCTTTACAATATCTTCCTTATAGCTTATATAACCACTATTATCCCTTCTATCTTGTAAATACCAAATGGGTTTTTCTATGTTTTTTAATTCCGCTTTAGCCTCATCTATTTTCTGATTTGCTTCTTGCTGAGCATCAGTTAACTTAATCATTCCTTGTTCATAATCATAATAGCCTTGACTTAGTTTAGCTTCTTCTTTTTTAATTTCGCTTTGAAATAAATGATAACTTTTTTCCAAGGTATTTAATCCATTATTAAGATCAACTAAATTATCCTTAATAGATAATAATTGATGATAATTAGAGTTTATTTCAGTTATTTTAAAACTTAAAGCTTCATAATCTTCACTATCAGGTTCTAATAATAATAGTTGATTATTTAACATATTTAAAGTGTTCGTTAAATTTAAAAGATAATCATCTAAATTATTCTCCTTTATTCCAAACTCACTTAAAGCATTTAAAATTAAAGTTTTATTTTCATTTAAGGTCTGTCGATTAGTTTCAAATTTTTTTAAATTATTATCTTTATTTGTTTTTAATTCCCTTTGCCCATTATCTAATTTTATTTTAGCTTGTTGCAATTCGCTTAACGAATTATTTATTTCCTCATCTAATTCATTTTTAATTTTAATAATCTCATTATTAGCTTCTAATAAAATTTCTTCATAACGAATAGTTTCCCGAATAGGCTTTAAAGCTTCTAATTCACGCCTTAAAAAGATTATTGCCTTATCATATTCTTCATAGTAAGAATTTTTTTCTTTAGCCTTTTTTGAAGTAATATAAACTTCGGTATAATAATCCGAAACAAAAGCTTCCTTATTTATAAAAACAAAAGAACTTAATTTTCCATTACCTACATTAGAAATTCCTTTTTCATCTCTAATATAAAGAGGGGATTTTATTAATCCTTTAACGGTACAAGAAGAAACTGACAAGATGTCATCTAAGTTATCATTTTCAAAAGTAATTTTATCATTTAATTTATATTTAAAATAATCCGCTAAACATTCATCATTTTTATTTGGCATTCGCCCACTCATTAAAATAACTTTATTTATATTATCTTCAAGAGCATGGACCCTTATTGATTCCCCTTTATTAATAACATCGATTGAATAAGAGGGGATAACCTGCTCAATATAATTTAACTTCTTTAATGACTCAATGTCACCATTAGTAAACCCATAAGTACTAATTATTTTAAAATCCATTAAATTGTTTTCATCATAATAATTATCAGCTGTATAAAGCATTCCTGCTGTGGATTCACGAAGCCCCATAAAAACACTTATCCCAAGGGCTATGATAAACATTATTGAAAGAAACCTACCAATGGATTTTCCTATCTTCTTAAACATATTTTTAATTAATAATTTCATTACCAATTAATCTCCCTTATTCCTAAAGGATGTTTGTTAATTATTACTTCTTCTATCGTTCCGTTTTTCATTTTTATAACTCGATTAGCAATTTTAGCAATCGCTGAATTATGAGTAATAATTACCACTGTCATCCCATAAGTTTTACAAGTTTTTTGCAAGACATCTAGAACCCTTTGCCCAGTTTTTGAATCCAATGAGCCGGTTGGTTCATCGCATAAGAGTAATTTTGGCTTTTTAGCTAAAGCGCGAGCAATAGCAACCCTTTGTTGCTCACCACCAGATAATTGAGATGGAAAATTATTTATTCTATCCTTTAAACCTACACTAGCTAAAACCTCTTTGGCTGGTAAAGTATCTTTACAAATCTGGCTAGTTAGTTCTATGTTTTCAAGAGTAGTTAAATTTTGTACTAAATTATAAAATTGAAAAACAAAGCCAATATCATTTCTTCTATATTTTGTTAATTCCCGATTAGAATACTTTGAAACATCTTCCTCATCAACCATAATTGTTCCTGAATCACATTTGTCCATCCCTCCTAAAATATTCAAAATAGTGGTTTTACCAGCTCCTGATGGACCAAGAACTACAGCAAGCTCTCCTTTTTCAATACCAAAAGATACTTTATCAGCTGCCGTTATTATAATATCCCCCATCTTATATGTTTTAATAATCTTATTTAATTTTATATACATGCTATCTTTCTCCTTTATGATTGATTTATGATTACCTTTTTATTATATAACATTTTTAATAATTATGTAACCTCTACTTCCAATAGATATAAAAAATATATATTAATATGAAACTGAAAAATAATATAATTAAAGGTTTAAGATGACCAAAAACGGTCTGATTTATGGTATATATTTATACCCTTTGGCTATAATAAAACATTAGCAGAACTTTCTAATGAAGAGATAAATAAAAGACCAAGATGCCCCCAAAATACAAGTGCAATGGAAGAATTTGCGGATTACCATCGCTTGACTAAAAAATTAATTAAATAAAACATAAAAGCTTTTATCTTAATAAATAAGAAAATACTATAAAAGCTGTTTTAATCGGATCATGCCTAACCATTTTATCCTGAATAACGACTAAATCCCCTTTAAGTAACTCAATCTTATGTTTCTTAATTTCTTTTTCATCTACCGATACCGGTTCACTTTCTTCCAATTTCTTATATCTTTCTTGAACATCTATATCAATATGCCTAGTATTAACTAAAACAGCATTTAAAACATCTGCCCCAAGGTAACTTTCTAAAACCTTTAAATGGTCACTAACTTTAAAGCCATCCGTTTCCCCTTTTTCGGTCATTGCATTACAAATATAAATTTTTTTAGCATTACTTAATTTTATGGCTTCAACTATTTCTTCACAAATAAGATGGGGAAGAATACTTGTATATAAACTACCTAATCCTAAAATAATTAAATCAGCTTCATTAATTGCTTCTAAAACCTTATCTAAAACCTTAGGCTTTAAATCATAGGCTAATCTCTTTATATCCTTACCCGATTTTCTAATATTGTTTTCTCCTATTAAAGTTTCTCCATTGTTTGTATAAGCTACTAAATTAACCACGTCCTCAGTTAAGGGTAATACCTTTCCTTTTAAATTAAGAATATCTCCTAATGAAGACACTGCCTCCATTAAATTACCTTTAATATCAATTAAAGCAGCTAATAATAAATTACCTATTGAATGCCCGTTTAAAGCCCCTTCACTTTCAAATCGATATTGAAAAAGCTTTTCAAAGAGGGGTTCTGATTCTGATAATGATATTAAAACATTTCTTAAATCCCCGACAGCTGGTATTTTAAATTCTTCACGAAGCCGTCCTGTCGATGAACCATTATCAGCCACGGTAACTACAGCCGTTATTTTTATTGGAAAAAGCTTCAATCCTTTTAATAACACTGATAAACCGTGACCGCCTCCTAAAATAACTACTTTTTTCATTTCATAATCACCTTTAATATATTATACTATATTATAAATGTTTTAAAAGATAAGATAATTTAATATCTAGCTACTTAATCTAATTTTTATAGGTTATTATCATATTTAAAATCAGTCTTCACAGGACTCATTATTAATTGAAAAGATAATCTATTAGTATCTTTAACATTTATTCCATCATCTTCATATCTTTTACAATCTTCTTCACAAGTTTTTTCTGGTTCGCCTAAAAAACTCCTTAACAATCTATTTAAGTTCTCTAATTACTCTAATAATAAGGCAAAATGGTCTATGGTTACTAACTTTCTATTATAATATAATTCTAAATGGAAAAATTCAAATCAATTTACACCTTTTCATTAACTTTTAAATGTTTAATTAAATAATTTCTAAATCTATTATCTTTAAATAAAAATTCTAAAATTAATTTTTCCAATTCCTTTTTTGATAATTCTTTAACCTTATTTTCAAGTTCTTTTAACTGTTTATTGTTAATTTCATACAAACTATTTATTTTATTTAAATTATCCCATATATAAATTAAAACAGCCACTTCGTGTTTACAATGATATTCATAAGGACAATTACAGCTAAATTCGTTTATTTCGCCATTTTTAATATTAACTATTACTGAATAAATATCAGTCCCAATGATTGATGCTTCTAAACTATTATTACCATTCCAAACAATAGAATTTACTCTGTTTTTATAATAATATTCTTCACCACGATAAATAATCTTTGGTTCAAAATTATTTTCTAATAATAATTCTACATTAAAATTCTTAATCATTTAAATTCTCAAAACCATAATTATCAACCTCATTATTTCTTTAAATGAAATTGCATCTTTTGGTATCCTTTCTATTTCACAGATTCTTTCTAAAATTAAATAAAGTTTTTTAATTTATCTTGATTCATCATAATAAGATCCTCATATATTCATTTTATTTTTCTTTAACATTTTAAACCCTGCATATTCATATAATTTAATTTTACTTCTTCAACTTTTAAAATTAATGTTTCTTGTTACTAAATCAAATAAAAATATACATGCAACACTATGATGTTCAACCTCTTTTGTTATAACATAACTATTAGGATTATTTGTCCTAGAAAGTATTTTGATTTCATAATTACTTCCCTTCGAAATTAACCATATAATATGTTTTAGGCCCATTTAAGTACTTAATTATTTTTCTTTCTTTTACAAGTTTAGTTATAATTCTTTCTATAGTAGTAATACTAACATCAGGAGCTTCTTCTGAAATAGACCTTTTAGTAATCTTTCCAAGTTTAGACAAAATTATATTTGTTACTATATCTTCTTTAGTTATTCTTGTTGTCCCAACATCTCCGATTCTTATTTCAAGTTCTCTGTATGCTTTTATAATTATTCCTAAAAAGTATTTAATAAACGGTATATAATCATTTTGATTTTTATGCCATCCTATATCAGAGTTTCTTAAAGACTCATAATAACTTTCCTTTGTTTTTTCAATTAATCTTTCAATACTTATATATTTTCCTACATGATAACCATTTTTATATAAAAGAAGTAAAGACAATAATCTAGAAATTCTACCGTTTCCATCATTAAAAGGATGAACACATAAAAAATCTACGATAAATATTGGAATCACTAACAAAGCTAAACTACTTTTATTTTTTACATATTCATTATATTCTTCGCATATTCTTTTTACATATTCTTCTGTTTCAAAAGGGGCGACAGGTTTAAATAATATTCTTGAATTCCCTTTTGAATCCGTTTTTGCAATATAATTTTGAGAGTTTTTATATTTACCGCCATATGATAAATTACTATATGATAATAATTCTTTATGAAGTTGCAAAATATAATTAGAGCTTATATCAATAGATTTATAACTAGAGTGGATAATTTTTAAAACTTCTTTATATCCTATTATTTCTTGTTCACTTCTATTATTAGGTTTTACATTATTTATTACTAATTCTCTTAATCTCTCATTAGTTGTAAAAATACCTTCAATTTTATTTGAAGATTCAATACTTTGAATTTTAGCGGTTTCTATTAAAGTATCTAAAACATCCTTTTTAATATCAAAATAAACTTCTTCTTTTCCTTTAAATTCAGAGATTGTATTTAACATAGCAACAATTTCTGCATTTAAAAATCTACTATCTATAGCTTTGTAATCTATTTTTTTCATATATGCATCATTCCTTTTTCCATCTGCATCAAGTATAACACTTTATGATGCAGATAGCAATTGTTTTAATGCAGAGATAGTGTAAAATGGTTTTGGGATTAAGGTAGTAAAAAGGAAGCCCTTTATTTTAATACGTTTTAGAAGTTTGATTTTTATATGGGACTTAGGCTAACGATATGTTCAACCCATCACCTCGCTAGTTATTTAACACAATACCGCCTTTTATGTTATAAGTCTAACAAAATGATGATACATTTTTAATACCTTACTCGATACATAAATCAGAATACAAAAACTGCAACCTTAAATTTTGTTTTTATATAATATTTTTTGTAATTTTATCATTTTTAACTCTTGTCTGCTACTTTTTTATTTTGTGAATTGCTTGATTACTTTTTTCTTTTAAATAATTCTCTATTTGTTTTATACTAAGAAAGCCACTATTAACTGCTTCTTTTAAAGTGTATTTCTCTTTATTATTTAGTTCGACAAAAACAGTTTCACTTTGAACACAACCAAAATAATATTGATAATCTTCATCCTCATAAAGTAACTCTAATGCTTGATTACAAGTTTTAGTTTCATCAATTATAACAAAATCATCAAAATCATAATGCTTTAATTGTTTTTTATCAACGTTACAAGAAACACCATAAGTAATAATTTCCCCTTTATCAAAAGCATAATAATAATTTGATTCAGGTTCATCAGCAAATTTAACATCAATAGTCCATTCTTTATATGAAAGCAAAATACTCAAAAAAGAATGATGTACTATAATGCTCGATATTTCCTTTTTCGAATAATTTTTAGTATTATATAAATAATCTTCTATTTTATTTCGGACAACAAATTTTCCTATTGCTACATAAGCTAATAAACTTATAATAATTATCAAAAATACAACAGTAATTTGATTTTTTCTCATGATTTCCATAAAATAACTCCTAACCTTTATTAAATAATAACATATATTCACTTTCATTCAAACTACTTAATTATATCCTTTACTATTCTTTGTATTAAAAAACTCCTAAAACTTTTATTTTAATGAGTTTTAGGAGTTTGATTTTTATATGGGGCTTTATTCGTATATATTCTCAGCCCACCTACTCACTAGTTATTCAACACATTACCGCCTTTTGTGTTAGAAGTCTAGTGATTTTGTAATACCTTTTTATGCCCCTCAATATTACCTTGCTCGATACCAAGCCTAAAGCCTTATAATTGTTGGCTTAAAAAGGGTTTTTATTCTATTTTTTTATTGTTTTTCAACCTTTTATTGTAATTCTAATTTTTGATTATTTTGCAATAGTACCTTGAATAATACCTTAATAGTACTCCGCCCAATACCTAGGTCAGAATACCAAAATAGTACCTCTTAATTTTTGGTGTTTTCAAATTTTTTTATTAAATCGATTAATGCGTCTCTATCCCATAATAAAACATTATTTTTTTCTGCCAATTCTTTTGCTCCTTTAGTAAAATAGTTATTAGTTAAAACAACTGCAACATGGCTTCTATTCATTGATTTACTCGCAATCACTTCTTGGACTGCTTTCAAACCAACTTGTGATGAATACTTTTTACACTGAACAGAATATTTAACTCCATCTTTTATTCCAATTAAATCAACTCCGAAATCATTACTCTTTTTGGTGATTTCAACATTGTTAAATCCGTTCTTTAATAATATTTCTTTAGATAATTCTTCAAACTCATAACCATTAATCTCATTATCTACTTTTTCTAAAATACTTGTTTTACTTAAGGAATAATTCGAATTATAAGAAGAACTAAAATATGAAAATTCTTCCTCTTTTAAATTCGTTATTTCTTCCTTATTTGTAATCAAAACTTCTCTTGGATTAGAACCATTTTGTGGACCTACTATTCCTCTTTCTTCTAATAAGTCAACAATTCTAGCCGCTCGATTATAACCAATATTAAATTTCCTTTGTATTAGCGATGCACTTACTTTCCCAAACGAAATAGCAAAATCAACTATTTCCATAAACAAAGGGTCTTCAACTTTATAATCGAAAGATTTATCAGTTTTTTTTCGTTCTTCATTTTTCTTTTGATAATTATTATAAATAACAAAATGATTATCAATAACTTTTTCAATATCAGATATAAATGATTTATGTATACCATTAAAATATTTTGATGTGTAGTTTTTTAAATTTTCTAATAAACCATTCATATAACCTAAAGAATTTTCTTGGTTATTTTGTGATAATACATTGTTCATTTTTTTTGTATAAACTTCTTTCAATATATTTTCAATCTTTTTTTCAATGTCATCTCTCGTATCTTTAATTGTTGTAAATTTTCCCTTTTGCAATGTTTTCAGTTCTATAAATTTATCAATTAGCAAATCGAAATTTTTAAAGTAATCACTCATTTTTAAATTTTGCTGAATTTTATTATTTATCTCCTCGTATTCTTTTAATTTCTTTTTAAAATTAATATAATTAGATATTGCATTCATTTTATCGCCTCTCTTAAATTAATATAATATATTTACTTATTATATAATTTTATTTTACTATAAGTTAGTCGTATTTTCTAATCACATGTTTACTTCTACTAACTCTTGTATAATTTTCGATTTTTCTGTTATATCTCAATATTTATACCTTCAAATGTTAAAAACAATTTTTAGCAACTTTAGGTTTTACTAAAACGGCACAAATAGTTATTACTTAATCGTAACTTGAAAAGTATACTCTGAATCAAATAAAGAGTTATTATAGAAATTCAACCTCAAATCCTCATCTTTTTTAGGTTGCTCAAATATTATAATTCCTTCTTTTACTCCATTTTGTAACAATTCAGCTGAATCAAAATTCTTAGTATATTTCGCTTTTTCCTCTTGCCCTAAAGAATTTTGCATTTTCCAGTCTGAAGCAAAATATTTTATCTTTTCCTCACTTTTGTTTTCTATTTTAATTGTAACTAAAACATATTCATTTCCTTCGCTAGGTTTTATTAACCCTTTGCCGTTTAAAGAAGAGGTTTTTTCAGAGTATTCAACTTTAATAACGCTATAATAAATATTATTAACATTTACCACTTCATTCATTGCGAATACTTTCTGTATTTCGTTATTTTCATTTAGCGGTTCTATTTCAGCAAAACAACCTGTTGTTAGTAAAATTAAACCTACTAGAATTAATATTTTTTTCATATCTTTATTTCCTTTCTATTAAGACACGTGCCAAAGACATATATCAACAAATATATTATACCACCTTTATATTAACTTTTATAATTTACTATAATATTTAAAAATTAAGCTTATATATATGCTTCTTGATTATTTATGTGGTTTAAAATAACTCTTCTACTGTTGCATCTAATATTAAAGATAACTTATATGCTGTATCTATCTTAGGTATTACTCTACCACTTTCTATTATACTTAATGTTTTTCTACTGACTCCTAATTCAATAGCAAGTTCTCCTTGTGTCATTTTTTTGTTTTTTCTATATTCTTTTATTTTGTTTGTGATCATATTCTCTCCTATCTCTATTTTAACACCTTTTGTGTACAAAAGGTTACATGTTTAGTGGTTTTTGGTAATTTTGAACGATAAAAAACCCCTGAAACCCTTTGTTTTAGTGAGTTTCAGGAGTTTGATTCCCTTTAATGGGGCGATAGATGGGGATCGAACCCACGAATGCCGGGACCACAACCCGGTGCGTTAACCACTTCGCCACTATCGCCATTTAAATATGGTTATATTTTACCATTATTAACTTCAATTTTCAATAGTAGAAAAAAATAAGATTGATAATCTAATTTATTACCATTTTATTTTTTCTTTATTAACTCTTTCTAAAAATTCATTAGTTTTAGAAAAAGGTTTACTTCCTTTAAAACTATAATGATAAGAAAGTGGAGAAGGATGAGAAGCTTCTAAAATTAAATGATGGGGATTAGTAATTAAATGCTTCTTAGCTTTCGCGTTATTTCCCCACAAAACAAAAACAACTTGATCTTCCTTTTCATTTAATAGTTCTATAATACGATCAGTCAACATTTCCCATCCCTTACCTTGATGAGAATTAGGCTTATTCTTTTTAACTGTTAAAACTACATTTAAAAGAAGAATACCTTGTTTAGCCCAATCTTCTAAATTACCTCTGGATCTTTCAATCCCTAAATCATCTTTTAATTCCTTAAATATATTTCTTAAAGAAGGAGGTATAACCACATTATCTAACACTGAAAATGCTAAACCATGAGCTTCGCCTTCATTATGATAAGGATCTTGTCCTAAAATAACTACCTTAACTTGATCATAAGTAGTATACTTTAAAGCATTAAAAATATCCTTCGCTTTCGGAAAAATAATATCAGTTTTATATTCATCTTTAATAAAAGTAACTAATTTTTGAAAATAATCTTTCTTATATTCGTTTTTTAATAATTCATCCCAATTATTACCTACTACCATTTCCATTACACTCCTTAATTATCATTTTAAAACACAAATATATTGTTTATTTCTAATATTTAAAAGTAACTTAATATCATCAGCTTGTTCTATTTGTTTAGATGTTTCTAAAAAGATATCATCCCCTATACTATTTAGAGGTGTTTTATTGATAAGTGAAACTTCATAATGCTTTTTATCTATCTTAAAACTTAAAATCCCAAACAAAGAAATTAATTCTCCTCCATTGTCTACTTTTAACTTTAATTCCTTATCTTTCATATAAATAACATTTAATTTAAGTAATGTTTTAGCTTCACTTAAAGTATAACTAGGTGTCAATAATTTAGTTTCCTCATGACATACCTGATGAAGACAGCTTAAAGCCTTATAAAAAAATTTACTATCTATTTCACTACTTTTTATCTTAAAAAAACTACTCTTTAAGATAGAATCTTCAAAATTTACTTCTTCATTTAACTTATAAGTCCCTATAGTTTCTATTTCATTTAATAATATTGGTCTTAATTGTATTTTTTTATATTTAGCTTGTGGTTGATCTTTGTTTAAGTAAACCCCTTCAATAAATTTTAAAAAAAGATTATCCTTTAATTCTTGACTATCAATTTTAAAAAGAATAATAAATTTTTGTTTACTATTAGGTTTAAGTGATTGATTAACATAACCTGTTCCTAAGTCGAAAAAAGATTGATAATTACCTGTAATTGGTTGATATTGATTATTATTAGTAATTAATTCTAAATTAGTTAAATCAATTTTAACTCCTGCCGTTCCTTTATTTTCAACTTCAAAACTAATTACTAAATAACATTTATCATCTTTTAAGATAACCTCTCCCTTTTGATTAAGATTAGTTAAATAACTATCATTAATCTTCATAGTTAAAGCATTAACTTTAAATAATTCTTGTTGCTGATAAACTTTATTATAAATTTCATGATTTAAAATTAAACTTACTACACTAATTATTAAAATAATACCTGCAATTAAAGAAATAACAAATAAGTTTTCAATTAAAAAATACTTTAATTCTCTTTTTTGCCTTCTAATTTTACGACTTATCATAGAAGGATCTGCACCAACTGTTAATTCAAATTCTTCATCATCTGAGACATCTATTGCTAATTGTTCTAAATCAGCACTAAAATTAAACTTCTTAATATCAAAACCAACCGCTCTAATCCCAATAAAAATAGTTAATAAAGCTTGAATTACCGTCACGATAAACATAACATCACGAACTATCCTAATTAACTGTGGACTAGGTGTCATAATTTCTAACATTGTTAAATTATTATAAACCTGAAAAATAACAATAATTAAAATAAAGTAATAAATAATAATACTTAAATACAAAAAAGTAGGCTTCTTTTTTTGTTTCATTAAAATATAAATTGCTAAAGTAAAAATAATAACTAAAATAATTAATAAATAAAAATAAATATTTATATAATTAATGCCTAAATTACCTATCTTAATTGATGATTGTTTATTAATATAATTATTATAAAAAGTTAAAATATTATTACTTTTATAAAATATATAAGCCATCATAAAAGTTAACAAAAGATGAATTCGTTTAAAATTTTTAATTAAAAAGGCATACGGTTTCCTTAAAATCATTTTTATTTCTCCTTAATATATTTTAACGAAGATAAACATCATACATATTTCGTTGATTAAATCGTAACTCATTATAAATTACTAAAGGCCTTAACCCCAAAGAATCTTGATACATATATAAAGTATTATCACTTAAAAAGTAAATGCTATCCTTTACATATCTAACACTATTAATAGTAGACATTTTAAATAATAAGGTTATTATATCTAAATTTTGTTTGTCAACTCGATAAACTGACACTCCGTCATCTTCGTCAATATATAAATAATAATAGCCATCGGTCTCACCCATTACCCCATCTATTTTAGAAGCTCCATATTTATTCAAAACATCTGGAATGATTTGTTCTCTTTTAAAAACTAATTCATGATCAATAATATCATTCATTGCTTTTGTATCCCATTGATAATTATAATAATACTTGGCTTGATTTTCTACATCTCCAACCAATAAAATTCGTTTACTATTAATATTAATTTCATATTGTCTCTTATTATCTTTGTCAACCATATATAATTTATCATTAACTACCCCTTGAACAAAAGAATTAAAACTTACATCATAATATAAATCAATAACATGTGAACCTAGATTTATAACATTGGTCCTTATTAATTGGGAAAAGGTGTTAGTAGCTGTATAAGCAGGAATTACATAATACTGATTAACTAAATAACCAAGTTTATTATCGTAACGATCTCGTTGAAGAAGCATAACCTTTTTTTGTTTATTAGCTGATATAATATAAAAACCTTTATAATGCCAAAGAACAAGATATTGATTAGCTAAAATATTATCATTAAAAACCTTAAGCTTTTCAAAAGTTATTTCCTCACCTAATTCATCGTCCCAATTAGAATGTTTAAACCCTTTAGCTTTCAAATCCTGAACAAAATTATCAAGATCTTTATATTGACCCTTTAAAGTTAAATAATTATATTGAACTCCATCTTTATTACAAATAACATCTAATTGATTTTTATGATTATTAAAGATAGGATAAACACAAATTAAATCATCATCTTGATAAAGTTCAAAGGTCCGCAAAAGATGTTTGCTATAACTTTCATTAAACAACTTAAAAGAAATTAAAGGCTTATCCTTATAATTTATTTGATAATAATAACTATTATAATCATAAGGCCAAGTGACATTACTTTTGTGTTTATTATAAAAAGTTTCTTGAATAAGATACTTTTTATTATTCATTTCTAATTGATAAGTAATCATATGTTCCTTAATTAAAGAATCATAAATAACCTGAATAACTACAGAAAGAATAACTAAAACAGCGATGATATTTAACATTTTTCGCATTTTATTTAAACCACCTTTTATCCAAATTAATAACTAGTATTTTTAATTATCTTTATCATCTTTTAAATTTCGTTCGCCGCCTAAACCATATTTTTCTTTTTCCCTCATCATATATTCAGTAATTTTAGTTTCTATTTCAGGCAAAGCCTTTTTCGAGATATAAGATAAAAAAACTTTTTCCTTAATCGTATCAATAATTATTTCTCCCCAAACAAGTCCCATTTTAACTTTTAAATCATTAAACATATATGGTGTGATTGCTGTAAAATAATAACCAAAAGGCCAACCCTTTTGACCTATTAAAATTCTTTTATTAGAAAGGGCTATTAAAAGAGTATTAAAAAAACTATGTGAACAATCTCCCCTTTGCGCCCCAAATGCATAATAAACCTTTTCCCCTTCATTTAAATGAAGATTTATTATTTTACAATGAGCTTTTAAGCGCCAACTAATAGTTCCTGGAAATTTCTTTTTAAAATCTTTTGCCATTTGATAAACGTTATTCATTGTACCTCCTTAAATACTAATATTATTAATAATTATTATTTATTAGTATTATCTAAATAAAATTCCTTTAAGGTATCGTAATCTCTAAAACCTATTAAATGATCTTGAAGTTCGCCTTTATTAAAAACTAATAGCAAAGGGGTCCCCCAATCATCTTGTAAAAGATCATGCGAAGCAATAAACATTTCATAATCAGTTTGGGAAAAGGAAGCTATATTTAAATAATTAATAGCTATCCCCATATCAACCATAATATCTTCTAAAAGGGGCTCTATTTGTTGACAAACAGGACAACTAGAAGAACCGACATATATATATGCTAAATCATCATTTTCAATTATTGATAAATAATCAGTTACTGACATTTCATTAAATAATGATTCTTTACTTAAATTAACATTAGCGTTTGAAATAAAAGCACTAATAAAAATAAGCAATATAAAACCAGCTATCCCCATTAACCAATATAAATTATCATTTTTCATTTTTAATTCACCTCTTTACCATTTTATAATGTTTTTAGGTTATTCGCAAGTGTTTATTTGAAAAACTCTTAAAAGAGTTAAAACTAAACATTTAAACATTTTTTAATAAAAAAACCTGTGTAACAAAACACAGGTTAATTAATTATAATTATTGAATAATTTTAGTTACTACTCCAGCACCAACAGTTCTTCCACCTTCACGAATTGAAAACTTAGTTCCATTTTCAACTGCAATCGGAGCGATTAATTCAACCGTCATTGCTATATCATCACCAGGCATAACCATTTCAACACCTTCAGGCAATATAACAACTCCAGTAACATCAGTCGTTCTAAAGTAAAACTGTGGACGATAATTTGAAAAGAATGGAGTATGTCTACCGCCTTCTTCTTTGCTTAAAACATATACTTGAGCTTCAAACTTCTTGTGAGCCTTAACTGAACCTGGTTTTGCTAAAACTTGACCACGCTCAACTTCTTCTCTAGAAATACCACGCAACAATACTCCAGCATTATCTCCTGCTTCAGCATAATCTAATTGTTTGCGAAACATTTCAATACCGGTTACTACTGTTTTCTTAGTATCTTTAAGGCCAACAATTTCAACTTCATCATTTAAATTTAAACGACCACGTTCAACCCTACCAGTTACTACAGTTCCACGTCCAGTAATAGTAAAGACATCTTCAATCGACATTAAAAATGGTTTATCAACATCTCTTTCTGGAGTTGGAATCCATGTATCAACTGCATCCATTAAATCTAAAATCGCTTTTTCGGCTTCTGAATCACCTTCTAAAGCTTTCAAGGCTGAACCACGAATAATAGGGGTCTTATCACCATCAAATTCATAAGAAGATAATAATTCACGCACTTCCATTTCTACTAGTTCTAATAATTCTTCATCATCAACCATATCACATTTGTTTAAGAACACTACCATTTTTGATATTCCTACTTGACGTGATAACAAAATATGTTCCCTAGTTTGAGCCATTGCTCCATCAGGAGCAGCAATAACTAAAATAGCTCCATCCATTTGAGCTGCTCCAGTAATCATATTTTTAACATAATCAGCATGACCTGGACAATCAACGTGTGCATAATGACGATTTTTAGTTTCATATTCAACATGCGAGGTATTAATAGTGATGCCTCTTTCTTTTTCTTCTGGAGCGGCATCAATATCAGCATATTTCATTACTTCAGCATTACCTTGTTTAGCTAAAATAGATGTAATAGCTGCCGTAAGTGTTGTTTTACCATGATCAACGTGCCCAATTGTACCAACATTAATATGTGGCTTGGTACGATCAAATTTTCCTTTTGCCATTGTTTTTCTTCCTCCTTTTTTAATTATATTTATATTTTATCTAATACTTGAGAAAATATCAAGTATTATTTCAATTATTACCGCTTTTATTAATAATCTCTTCCGCAATATTCTTTGGAACTTCTTCATAATGATCAAAAATCATCTGTGGAACAGCCCTTCCTTGAGTATTAGAACGAAGACTAGTAGCATAACCAAACATCTCCGATAAAGGGACTAAAGCGGATAAACAAACAGCATTACCTCTTGTATCTTGCCCTAAAGGTCGACCTCTACGAGCAGTAATATCTCCCATTACATTACCAAAGTATTCTTCAGGAGTAACAACATCTAGTTTCATAATTGGTTCTAATAAAATAGGATGACATTTATGTTTAATTTCCCTTAAAGCTAAACTAGAAGCAATTTTAAAAGCCATTTCTGATGAATCAACATCATGATAAGAGCCATCATATAAAGTAGCCTTAATATCAACCATTGGATAACCAGCTAAAACTCCTGTTTTCAAAGCATCTTGTAAACCTTTATCAACAGCTGGAATATATTCCCTAGGAACTACTCCCCCAACAATTGAATCAACAAATTGATAACCCTTATCAGGATTAGGCTCAAAACGAATCCATACATGACCATATTGACCACGGCCACCTGATTGTTTAATATATTTTCCTTCACATTCCCCAATTTGTTTAATTGTTTCTCGGTAGGCTACTTGAGGTTTACCGACCAATACTTCCACACTAAATTCTCTTTTCATTCGCTCTACTAAAACATCTAAATGTAATTCTCCCATTCCTGAAATTACCGTTTGACCTGTTTCACTATCAGTATGAGCCCTAAAAGTTGGATCTTCCTCCATTAATTTAGCTAAAGAAAGAGCCATTTTTTCTTGATCTACTTTAGTCTTAGGTTCAATTGCCATTGAAATAACCGGTTCTGAAAAAATAGGTGGTTCTAATAAGATAGGATGTTTTTCACTGCAAAGGGTATCACCAGTAACTGTATTTTTCAAACCTACTACCGCCGCTATATCTCCAGCATATACTTCAGTCACTTCTTGACGATGATTAGCATGCATCTTTAATAAACGTCCGATTCGTTCTTTACTATTTTTATTAGCATTTAAAATATATGAGCCACTACTTACTTTTCCAGAATAAACACGGAAAAAAGCTAATTTACCAACAAAAGGATCAGTCATTATTTTAAAAGCTAAAGCAGTAAATGGTTCATCGTCTGAAGGATGCCTTACTACTTCATTACCATTTAAATCAGTACCCCTAATAGATTCAACATCCAAAGGTGATGGAAAATAATCGATAATAGCATCTAATAATAACTTTATCCCCATATTAATTAAAGCTGCTCCACATAAAACCGGAAAAAAACTAACCGCTAATACTCCATTTCTAATAGCCCTCTTAATTAAAGCTACCTCTACTTCTTCGCCTTCTAAATACTTTTCCATTAATTCATCATCATATTCAGCAATCGCTTCAATTAATTCATTTCTTTTTTCCATTACTAACGATTTTAAATTGTCGGGAATATCTATTTCTTTTTCCTTTTCATCAGGAGCTCCATCATATTGATAAGCCTTCATTTCAATAAGATCAATAATCCCATTAAAATCCTTTTCAGCTCCAATTGGCCATTGAATAGCCTTAGCATTAATCCCTAATCTTTTTTTTATACTTTCTAAACTACCAGCGAAATTAGCCCCCATCTTATTCATTTTATTAGCAAAAATAAGCCGTGGCACATTATGTTCAGTAGCTTGCCTCCAAACTGTTTCTGTTTGTGGTTCTACCCCAGCCTCAGCATCAATTAAAGCTACTGACCCATCCAAAACACGAAGTGATCGAATAACTTCTGCTGTAAAATCAACATGACCTGGAGTATCAATGATATTTAAACGATATCCCTTCCAAAAGGCAGTAGTAGCTGCTGAAGTAATTGTTATCCCACGTTCTTGTTCTTGATCCATCCAATCCATTTGTGACTCTCCGTCATGAGTTTCACCTAACTTATGAATCTTACCAGTATGATACAAGACACGTTCTGTACAAGTTGTTTTACCAGCATCAATATGGGCCATTATGCCAAAATTACGGGTATTCAATAGTGAATATTCACGAGCCATAACTACTCATCCTTTCTTATTTACCAACGATAATGAGCAAAAGCCTTATTAGCTTCAGCCATCTTATGAACGTCTTCCTTTTTCTTAACCGCCGCTCCAGTTTTATTAAAAGCTTCCATTAATTCATTTGCTAATCTTTCAGGCATCGTCTTTTCGTTACGAAGCCTAGCATATTGAACTAACCAACGCCTTCCTAAAGCTTCCCCTCGATCAGGCCTTACTTCCATCGGTACCTGATAATTAGCACCCCCTACTCGACGTGATTTTACCTCTAGAGAAGGACTAATATTATTCATCGCTGTTTGAAAAACTTCTAAGGGATCCTTTTTACTTTTTTCTTTAATTAAATCAAAAGCCTGATAAACTATTTTTTGAGCAATTCCTTTTTTACCGCCCCGCATTAATTGATTAATCAATTTAGTTACTAATTTAGAATTATATATCGGATCTGGTAATACATCTCTTTTTATCGCTTGCCTTTTGCGCATTTAAAGCCTCCTTAATATTAAATAATTATTTTTTAGTTTTTTTAGCACCATATTTAGAACGCCCTTGTTCTCTATTTTGAACTCCCGCTGTATCTAAGGTCCCCCTAATTACATGATAACGAACCCCGATTAAATCTTTTACCCGACCACCACGAATTAAAACCACACTATGCTCTTGTAAATTATGTCCTTCACCTGGAATATAGGCAGTTGTTTCTACTCCATTACTCAAACGAACCCTTGCATATTTTCTCAAAGCTGAATTAGGTTTTTTAGGGGTCATCGTTCCTACCCTAATACAAACACCTCTTTTTTGCGAAGAAGGTAATCTCCTCGTTTTTCTTTTAAGCGTGTTTAAACGTAATCCTAAAGCTGGAGCCTTACTTTTTTTTACTCTTTTCTTTCTTCCTTGTCTAATCAATTGACTAATAGTAGGCATATACTTAATCCTCCTTTCAGAACACACACCCTCGCGTTTCTTTTATTCAGTAAAATTAAGTTTTGCATAAAGCAAAACCAAATCTATAAAGCTTTTATACTATAACATCATTATTATATGCATGTCAACCAAAATAATGTAAAAAGATAAAATAAAAGAACTTTTTTATCTTTTTTTGTTTTGAAAAAGTTATTCTATAATTTTTATATTGGTGGAGCTGGGGGTTAACTCTCAAACTCCTTTTCGCCATTCGTTTCAAATATATTATACTGCAAAACTCAAATTATTGGAACAATTTTAGGACGTTTTCGGTGTATATAAATCTCTTTTGTTTTTCAGTTAACTTTGGAACAATATTTTCTTTTATTGAATCAGTATAAATTCTGTAATTTACTTTTGCAAGCATTCTATTAGCTGACCAGTCAATATTATTTTGATAAGCCTCATCCTTTTTTAATCTGGCAAATTCTTGAATTAAATATAATTTGAACTCTGGGCTTAACCAACTAGCAAATTCAAATACTATATCAGAATGAGCAAAAGTACCACCATTATTTCCTAATTTTGAAATTATCCCAATAGCATTTGTTTCTTTTATCCATTTTTGTGGAGACATATAAAAATCGTTTCTGCCTGCTAAATTGTCAAAGGTCGTAAATTCGTGACCTTTGAAATTTTCATTGTTTATTTTCTCCCATAATCCTAAATAAGCAATAACATTCTTGTTTCTCATCCATGTTTGAATCGGAACTTTCGGTTCTTCTGGATTTGCAAATCTTGCTAAATCAGTTAGAGAAATAAATTCGTGATTATTTATTCTTACTACTCTAATTGTTTTGTTTACCACATTTATTTCAGTGCTTATTATGTTGTTTTTTATTGCCAACACCTCCTTATTTTTCTTGATTTCTGGTCATGCTTTAGCTACTCTTTCAAGAATTTTAGAATTCGATAGTTCCAATTCATTATTTGTTCATTTTCCATCACGTAGAATACCAATTGAAGTTATGCTACCATATTCCCCATTTTTGTTTTCTCTAAAACAAAATCTAAAGATGCAACTGAAACCATTCAGGCATTCAAATGTTTTCTAATAGTTTTGTAAATTCTAATATACAGTTGTTATTTTTTTCGCCTTCTTAATTATATCATATTTACTGCTAATTATAGTGTGTTTCCAATGATAGTTTGACAAGAAAGGGACACAATAATTTTGTGCGTTTTTTGAATAAAGAGTTCAATTTTCCGCCACTATTTTATTTTACAATAAAAATGAGTTTGTCAAATACGACAAACCCTTTATTTATAACGAACTCTAAGAATTCAATTGACTACCAATTGGTGGAGCTGATGGGAATTGAACCCATGTCCGAAAATTTAGCCCTTAAACATCTACAAGTTTAGTTAGTTTAGCTCTTCACCAATCATTATTAAACTAACAAAATATGATTAACTAGTTTAGTAAAATTCTTCTGTTTTCCCCTAAACAAAAAAAAACATTATATCTCACTTTTATGAGCCTCTAATATTACTTGTGAGAAAAGGAATATCGAAGCTTGCTGTTAGCAATTACGCTACAGCAAAAGATAAATTTCTGTTTCCAGTTAATTTAAATCATTGGATTTAACGCATACCTACGACTTGCCATTTAAGCACTAATATCATCGTCGAAACCAAACAGCCCCAACTGTAATCAGTATAGCACCTTATTAATTATATGTAAATACCTTTTACCTATATGTGTAATCATTATGTGATAATGTCACCTTAGATAGTTTTTTGAAAATGTCACCCTATGATATATAATATACCTCCAGAAAGGAGGTAATTAAAAATGAAAGGAATGATTACCTTAACCATGAAAGAACAAAGAAGAAATAACGTTATTATTAAATTAATTAATAAACAACTTATAATAATATAAGCCCCCCCTCGGCGCAATCGCCCAGCCTTTTTACGGCTGAGCGATTATTTACGCACC
>CAZBGR010000004.1:0-42592 GCA_964491535.1 uncultured Muribaculaceae bacterium | reverse complement strand
ATTTATATTTTACCACTGTCTACTTTTTCGTGTCTATATATCTATACTAACACCATATTGGACTTTAAATGCTGTTGCAGAATCGTCGGGGTCTCCTGTTTGGAGTGTGTGGCCTAAAGGTTTTTTGAGTTTTAATGTTTATGCGTCTGTTGCGTTCGGTGTCCGTCCTGTCCTTAATTTAAAACCAGGCATTTTCTATGATGATGGTGATGGAACGTTACCCAATCCCTATAAAGTTAAATAATATATGATTTATTTCTATATTAATTCAAATGTTTTATGTTAAATTGTTGTCAAGAGGAATATAAAATTAAATAGGTATTATGAATGATGATTAAAAGATATTAGATAAAAATTATTATAAAAGAAAATAAAGCTAATATCTTTTTTAACTTGACAGAAGTAAAAAATAATCTTAGAATGGAGATAGAGTTAAAAAGAAATTAGTAATTTAACTTAAATATAAAATGGAGGACGGAAACTATGGATAATTTATTAATATCCATTTTAACCTCTGTCTTTGGATTATCTTTAGGTGCCACTTCGGTTATCTTTTATAATTATTTTAAGAAGACAAATTCTAAAAAAAAGGCCGAAAATATTATTGAAAATGCTCAAAAAGAAGCCGACAAAGTAAAGAGAGAATCTTTGTTTGAAGTCAAGGAAGAAACGCATAAATTAAAATTAGAAGTAGAAAAGGATATCAAAGAAAGAAAGCTAGAATTAAAAGGCTTGGAAGAAAAATTAATACAAAGGGAAGCTAGCATTGATAGGCGTGATGAAACTTTACAAAATAGAGAAAAAATGTTAGATGATAAAAATAATCATTTACTTAATCGCCAAAAAGAAATCCAAAAGACAGAACAAAAGATGGAAGAAATTAAAAAACAACAACTAGATTTGTTAGAAAAAATCGCTCATTTTCCTCGTGATAAAGCTCAAGAATTAGTAATGAAAAAAGTAGAAGAAGCGATGGAAATAGAAATTGCTACTTATATTAAAGAACGTGAAACTGAGGCTAAATTTAATGCTGATCGTAATGCTAAAAACTTATTAGTGATGGCGATGCAAAAATATGCTTCAGATGTTACTAATGAACAGACAATTTCAGTTATTAATCTACCTAATGATGAGATGAAAGGTCGGATTATTGGAAGAGAAGGTAGAAATATTAGAACTATTGAGGCGGTTACGGGTGTTGATTTAATTATTGATGATACTCCTGAAGCGATTGTTATTTCTAGCTTTGATCCTTTAAGGAGGGAAATTGCTAAGGTAACTATTGAGTCATTAATTAAAGATGGACGTATTCATCCAGCTAGAATTGAAGAATTATATGATAAGACTTGTAATGATATTCAAGCTAAAATATTAGAGTATGGGCAAGAAGCTATCTTTGAATTAGGGGTTACTAAAGTTGATCCTGAAATAGTAGAATTATTAGGTAAACTACATTTTAGAACTAGTTATGGTCAAAATGCTCTTTTGCATTCTAAAGAAGTAGCCCATTTAGTTGGCATTATGGCGGCTGAATTAGGTGAAAATGTTGCTTTAGCTAAAAGAGCAGGTTTATTACATGATATTGGTAAAGCTATTGATTTTGAAGTAGAAGGTAGTCATGTTCAATTAGGTTCAGATATAGCTAAAAAGCATCGTGAGCATCCAGTCGTTATTAATGCTCTTTTATCTCATCATGGGGATGAAGAACCAACTAGTAATATTGCTTTTTTAGTAGCGATTGCTGATACCTTATCCGCTTCTCGGCCAGGGGCTCGTAATGATTCTTTAGAAAATTATATTAAAAGATTAGAAAAATTAGAAAGTATTGCTGAAGAAGTAGAAGGGGTTGACAAAGTTTTTGCTATTCAAGCTGGAAGAGAACTTAGAATCGTAGTTAATCCTGAAAAGATAGATGATTTAAAAAGCTATAAAGTAGCAAGGGATATTAAAGAAAAAATTGAAAATGAACTTCAGTATCCTGGGACTATTAAAGTAACGGTTATTAGGGAAACAAGAGTGGTTGAAGAAGCTAAATAGAGGTATAATAATTAATACCTCTATTTAATAATTTGAGTTGTTATTTAATTAAAGTTTTTTTAAAAAAAGGAGGAAATAATGGCAACACCCCATATTGAAGCTAAAAAGGAAGAAGTGGCTAAGATTGTTATTATGCCAGGAGACCCTTTACGGGCTAAGTTTATTGCTAAACATTATTTAACTGAGGTAAAGCAATTTAATCAAGTTAGAAATATGTTAGGTTTTACAGGATTTTATAAAGGTAAAAGGATATCGGTTATTGGTTCAGGAATGGGTATTCCTAGTATGGCGATATATTCTTATGAATTATTTAAGTTTTATGATGTTCAAAAAATTATTAGAATAGGTTCTTGTGGAGCGATTACTAAAGATATAACCTTAGCAACTAAGATTTTAGTTGAAGCTTCATATAGTGATTCTAGCTATTCTTATGTTCAAAATGGGAGACGGGAAAACTTTATTTCATCTTCTTTATCTTTAACTAATATAATAGCTGATAAAGCTTTAGAAAAAGGTCTTAAATTAATAAGAGGTAATATTTATACGACTGATGTTTTTTATAAAGATAGTAAAGAAGATTTTAAGCTATTAAGTAATTATAAATGTTTAGCTTCTGAAATGGAAACTTTTGCTTTATTTCATAATGCTCATCTTTTTAATAGAGAAGCTGCTTGTTTATTAACAGTAATTAATTATTTAGATACTAAAGAGGAAATAGATCCTATAGAAAGAGAACAATATTTAATAGAGAGTATTGAATTAGTTTTAGAGGCTCTTCTATAATAATAAAAGGGTTTATTTGCTCCATACTAATAAGAGAAGGAGGTTCTAATGAAATATTTAACCTATAATCTTCATTCTTATAATCTTCATTTTATTAAAACTGATAAATTTAAAACAATTTCAATGTTAGTTAATTTTAAACGTCCTTTAAAAAAGGAAGAAGTAACAATTAGAAACTTTTTAGCCTTAATGCTGATGCAATCTTCTAAAAATTATCCAAACAGAAGATTACTAGCTATTAAGGCTGAGCATTTATATGACCCTAATATAGCCGTTATTCATCGTCGTTTAGGAAATTATAGTTTATTATCTTTTTCATTAGCGATGCTTAATGAAGCTTATACAGAACCTAAAATGTATGAAAAAACATTTGCTTTTTTAATGGAGATTATTTTTAATCCTCATCTTAAAGATAAGGCTTTTGATGCTAAATCTTTTAAAATAGTAAAAAATATGTATTCTTCATCGCTTAAATCAATTAAAGATGATCCTCAAAAATATAGTTTAATTAGAATGTTAGAAGAAATGGATATTAAGGCTCCTTATGCTTTTCGTGATGGTTATTTAGAAGATATTAAGAAAATTACGCCTAAGACTTTAAAAACTTATTATAATGAAGTAATTAATAATGATGAATTAGATATTTTTATTTTAGGGGATCTTGATCTTAATGAAATTAAAAGGATGTTAAAAGAAAAAATTAAAATTAATACTATTAAACGTTTTAAAGGGGATTTAGTTATTAATCATCAACAACATCGTTTAAGAATAAAAAAAGTTAATGAAGAAGAAAAGATTAGACAATCTAAACTATCAATTGGTTGTAAATTAATTAATTTAACTGACTTTGAACAAAAATATATAATGCCTTTATATGCTAATATTTTAGGAGGAGCTTCTTATTCTAAATTATTTGCTACTGTTCGTGAAAAGCATTCATTAGCGTATTATATTAAAAGCGTTTATATTAAGGCTGATAATTTATTACTTATTTATTCTGGGATAAATAAAGATAATGCTTCGAAGGTGTTATCTTTAATTAAAAAAGAAATGAACGAAATAGCTAAAGGTAATATTAAGGATTCTGAATTAGATAAAGCTAAAAAAAGTATCTTAAGTCAACTTGATGATGTTTTTGATTATCCTAATCAGATTATAAATACTTATTTATTAATATCTTTATTAAAGTTAGATGATTTAAAAACCCAAATAAAAAAATATCAAGAAGTAACGATAGCTGATTTAAAAAGGGTTGCTAAAAAGATAAAAATGGATACTGTTTTTTTACTTTATGGGGGTCAAGAGTATGAAGAAAATTAAAATAAATAATCTAAATGAAATTTTATATTATGATAAACTAACAAACGGGCTAGAAGTTTATATGATTCCTAAATTAAAATTAAAAAATATTTATGTTACTTTTAATACTAAATATGGTTCTGTTCATAATCAATTTGTTCCTCCAGGTAAAAAAAAGATGATTAAAGTGCCTAATGGTATCGCTCATTTTCTAGAACATAAATTATTTGAACAAGAAGATGGAGTGGATCCTTTTGTTTTTTATGGTAATAATGGAGCGGAGGTTAATGCTTTTACTAGTTATTTTAATACTTCTTATTTATTTAATGGGCCTAATCATTTTAAAGAAAATTTAACCTTTTTACTAGATTATGTTCAAAAACCTTATTTTACTGATGAAAATGTTAATAAAGAAAAAGGTATTATTGAGCAAGAAATAAAAATGTATGATGATATGCCTTATTGGAATCTAGATGATGGTTTAAGACTTAATACTTTTAATAATCATCCTCTTCGTTATTCTTTAGCTGGTTCTATTAAAGATATTCATCAAATTACTAAAGAAGCTTTAATGATGTGTTATCAAACCTTTTATCATCCTTCAAATATGTTTTTAATTATTACGGGTTGTTTTGATCCTAAGGAAGCTTTAGAGGTTATAAAAGAGAATCAAGTGAAAAAGAAGTTTTCTAGAATAAAAGAAATAAAAATAAAAAAGATTACTGAACCTAATAAAGTAGTAAAAGAATATCAAGTTAAAAAAATGAATGTTGAAATACCTAAATTAGGTTTTAGTATTAAGATTCCTATTAATCATTTATCTTTAAATAAAAGAGCAAGAAATCTTTATGTAGCTATTTTGTTTGATCTTTTGTTTGATGGTACCTCTTCTTTTAATGAATTAATGAAAGAAAAAGAATATTTAGATTCAGGAATAACCATCAATATTCTTCATACTGAAGAGCATATCTTAGTAGTTTTATATGCAAATACTAAATATCCAACTAAATTAGTTAATGAAATAAAAAAACATTTAGCTAATTTTACTATTGATAATGAAGATTTTAATCGTAAAAAGAAAGTATATCTAAGTTCTAGAATTTATTTGTTTGAAAACATTAAGGCTATTAATCACTACCTAATAAATGATATAATTACTTATGGAGATTTTAATAATGAGTTAATTAATCAAGTAAGAAAGTTAAAAGCTTTAACTTTTCAAGATTTAATTAATAACTTAGATTTAACTAAGCAGTCAGTTTTTGTAATAAAGCCATTATAATTAAAGAGGAGATGAGAGAATGTTAGAGGTAACTAATGTTACTAAATATTATGGTGATTTAAAGGCCGTTGATAATTTGTCATTTACGGCTAAGAGGGGAGATATCTTTGGCTTACTTGGCTCTAATGGAGCAGGTAAAACAACGACCTTTAGAATCATTATGGGTTTATTAGATTTTAATGCTGGGAAGGTAATGCTTGATAATAAAAAGATTGATTATAAAGTAACTGATAAAATTGGTTTTTTAACAGAAGAGCGAAGTTTACTTCTTAAATTAACGGTTAAAGAACAAGCTGAATATTATGGTATTTTAAAAGGAATGACTAAAGAAGAAGTAAATGTTGAGTTAGATAAATGGTTAGCTAGATTTGCAATTAGTGAATATAAAAATAGAAAGATTAAAGAACTATCTAAAGGTAATCAACAAAAAATTCAATTTATCACCGCTATTATTAATAATCCTGAATTATTAATTTTAGATGAACCTTTTGCTGGGTTAGATCCGGTTAATACTTCCATGTTTATGGAAGTAATTAAAGAGTTTGAAAAAAAAGGTTCAATTATTATTTTTTCATCCCATCGAATGGAACATGTTGAATTATTTTGTGAAAAATTAGTTGTTTTAGTTGATGGTCGTTCAGTATTAGAAGGTAGTTTAAAAGAGATTAAAAGAAATTATCGCAAAAAGAATATTTTAATTAAGGGTGAAGTTGATTTAAATGTTTTAAAGAAAATTAAAGGAGTAATAAAAATAGTTGAAAGAGGGGATGAATACGAAGTTAAAATTGAATCAGCTAAATATGTTGAGGATGTTTTTAAATATGTATCTAAGTGTTTGAATGTTACTAAGTTTTCAGTTGAGGAACCTTCTTTAAATGAGATCTTTGTAGCGAAAGTAGGTGAGCATTATGAGTAAAAAGTTAAAGTATTTAATTAAGGTAAGTTTATTAAGAAAAATATCTTCCAAGTGGTTTTTGGTGGTTAATATTATTTTAGCCTTAGCGATTATTGGTTTGATTAACATTGATACGATTATTAATCTATTTGGGGGAGATTTTAATAAAAAAACTAAGATTGTTGTTATTGATCATACTAAGCAAGCTTATCAATTGTTTTCATCATCAATAAAAGGAGTTGATGATTTAACTAATGAAGAAGATAAGGAGTGTTTAGATAAATTAATTGTTAGTGAAAGTAAAGAAAAAGAAGAAGATTTAATTGCTAAAATAAAAGATAATAAAGAAATTATTATTGTTTTTGAAGATGATCAGCAAGATGTTATTAAAGCTAGAATTATTTCTAATAGTTATCTTGATGGGGTTTTACAACAAAAGCTTATTGCTGCTATTAATGTAGTTAAATCATCATTAACAGTTTTAAAATATAATATTAATTATGAACAATTAGCCCAAATTAATACCCCTGCTTTAGTTGAACGAATTTATTTAGATGAATCTAAAACGCAAAGTGAAGAAAATATGAATTTAATTATGAGTATTGTTTTTCCTACTATTATTTTACCTTTCTTTTTCTTAATTATCTTTTTAATTCAAATGTTAGGGGCTGAAATAAATGAGGAAAAGACAACTAGAGGAATGGAGATTATTATTTCTAATGTTTCACCTCAAACTCATTTTACATCTAAAGTATTAGCTAGTAATTTATTTGTTATTCTTCAAGGAAGTGTCCTCTTTATCTCGGCTATGATGGGTATTTTTATTAGATCAAAAGTTAATTCAACAGCTGGTAGTATTTTACCTGAAGGAATTAATATTAAAGCTTTATGGCTTCAATTAGTCGAATCGGGTTTTGCTGATAAATTAATTTATATAATTCCCCTTACTTTGATTTTAATAGTTTTAAGCTTTTTAGCTTATTCTTTATTAGCTGGTATTTTAGCATCAATGACTACTAGTATGGAAGATTATCAACAACTCCAAACTCCAATCATTTTTGTTTCTTTTGCTGGATATTATTTATCAATTATGGCTCCAATGTTTGAAGGTTCAATTTTTATTAAAGTAATTGCTACTTTACCTTTCTTTTCAGCTTTAATGACTCCTGCGTTGTTAGTCGTAGGTCAATTTGGAATAAAAGAAGTATTACTAGCTATTTTGTTACTTCTTGGTTTAATATATTTAATGGTTACCTATGGCATGAAAATATATAAAGTTGGTATTTTAAATTATTCAACTACCAAGTTATGGTCAAAGATGTTTAAAGCCATTAAGCAATAGAAGTTGTAATTTTAAAAAAAAATATCCCTATAATTGATATGGTTATTGTATTTCTTTTGATATCAATTGTAGGGATATTTTTAAAAGTAATTTATTTATAATTTCCGATATAAACCGATGGCTTTTCCTAAAATAGTAACTTTATCTAAAATGATTGGTTCAAAATAATCATTTTCAGGCCTTAATTCAAAATGAGTATTCATTTTGTAAAATCTTTTTAATGATACTTCATTATCTTCGTTCATAAAGACAACTATGTCGCCATTATTAGCTGTTTTTTGCCTTTGAATAATAGCTATATCACTATCATATATACCGGCATTAATCATGCTATCACCAGTTATTTTCAAAGTGAAAACTTCCTTTTGTTTAGGAATTAAATAAGCTGGTAAACTAAAATATTCATTAGGGTTTTCAATCGCTTCAATAGGGGAACCGGCAGTTACTTTTCCTAGTAAGGGAACATCGATAATATTTTCGTTTTTGATTTCAAATTCGTTTGCCACCAATAGTTCTAAAGCTCTATTTTTAAAATTATCTCTTTTAAGGTAGCCTTTATCTTCTAGGTTTTTTAGATGAACGTGAGTAGTAGCGGGAGAATTTAAATTAAAAGCTTGACCTATTTCCCTAACAGTAGGGGGGTATCCTTTGTCAACCAAATGTTTTTTTATAAAAGTTAGGATATCGTTTTGTCTTTTGGTTAATTCTTTCATTTTTCTCCTTTCGCTTGACATTGTAGCATACAAAAGTAGGTTTGTCAAACGCTTGTTCGGAAAAGCCATTGACAAGAACAAACGTTTGGTATATACTGATGCTAGAAAGGGGATGCTATAATGCGTTTTATCTTAAATAATAAAGGAATAATATTGTTTTATCTAGCTTTAATAATTTGTCTTCAAGTTTATGTTTGGCGAATTGATCGTTTGGAAAAAAAGGATGTTAATTATAATAATGTCATCTTAACTGTCAACCAAAAGTAAGGTGTTTTCTAAAAAACTAATTTTTTGATATAATACATTTAATGAGGATAAAGTAAAAAGGTGAGTTAAAGGATGAACAAAAAAGAAGTTTTTTTAGAACAAAAAATAATTGATAGCATTAAAGCTTTAGCTTTAGATATGATTAATTTAGCTAATTCAGGGCATCCAGGAATTGCCTTAGGGGCAGCATCTATTATATATACTCTTTATGCTAAACATTTAAACATTAATCCTCTTAATCCTAAGTGGCTTAATCGAGATCGTTTTATTATGTCAGCAGGACATGGTTCTGCTTTATTATATGCTACTTTATTTATGGCAGGCTTTGATCTTAGTTTAGATGATTTAAAGGCTTTTAGAAGACTTGGTTCTAAAACTCCAGGTCATCCTGAATATGGTTTAACACCGGGAGTAGAAATGACTACTGGTCCGTTAGGACAAGGTTTCGCTAGTGCAGTGGGAATGGCAATTGGAGAATGTTTTTTAGCTAGTAAATATAATATAAAGAAAAAAGGGGTTCTTAGTCAAGGTAATGCTTTATTTGATTATTACACTTATGTTTTATGTAGTGATGGAGATTTAATGGAAGGCGTTAGTTATGAAGCAGCTTCCTTAGCGGGTACTTTATCTTTATCAAAATTAATTGTTTTATATGATTCAAATGATGTTTCATTAGATGGTAATACTAATTTAACTTTTAATGAACAGGTTATAAAAAGGTTTGAGGCTTTAGGTTGGCATACTGAGTTAGTAAAAAATGGTGATAATCTTGATGAATTAAATAGAGCGATTATGAAGGCTAAAAAAAGTTTTAAACCATCGTTAATTGAAATTAAAACTATTATTGGTAAAGGGTCATCATTAGCTGGTTCTAATAAAGTTCATGGTAGTCCTCTTTTAGAGGATGAAATTGTTAAACTTAAAACTGATTGGGGCATTAGAGATATTCCTTTTGCCGTTTCTAAAGAAGCTGTTCAACAATTTAAAGATTTAATCTTAAATCGCATTAATGATAAATATCAAGCTTGGCAAAATATTTATCAAACTTATCTTCAACAATTTTCAGCAATTGAAAAGTTAGAAATAGAAAGATTATTTAATTTTGATTTAGCTTATGATCTTGATTTATCTAACTTTAAATGGGAATTTGATAAAAATATGAATGAAGCGATGCGTTTAACTAGTGGTAAGATTATGGATGTTATTGCTGATAAAATACCTAATTTAATAGGTGGTAATGCTGATCTTTCATCTTCTACGAAAGCTTTTTTAACTAATTATCCCATTTTTAATCGCGATAATTACAGTGGTCGTAATCTTTATTTTGGTGTTAGGGAACATGCTATGGGGGCTATTTTAAATGGGATTACTTTAAGTGGTATTAGGGCTTTTGGAGGTACTTTTTTAACTTTTGCTGATTATATGAAACCAGCTATTAGAATGAGTGCTTTAATGAATTTGCCTGTTATTTATATATTTACTCATGATTCAATTAATATTGGTCCTGATGGGCCTACCCATCAACCAATTGAGCAATTGGCGATGTTAAGAAGTATTCCTAATTTAAATGTCTTTCGGCCAGCTGATGCTAAAGAAATAGTTGGTTCATGGCAAACTATTTTAAAACATCAAGAACCCAGTGCGTTGGTTTTAGCTCGTCAAGAAGTTGATTTATTACCAGAAACTAATATTTTAAATGTTGAAAAGGGAGCTTATATAGTTAAGAAGGAAAAAGGGAGTTTATTAGGTATTATTATTGCTACTGGCAGTGAGGTATCGGTTGCCTTAACGATAGCTAAGGCCTTGCAAGCAAGGGAAATTAATTTACGAGTTATTAGTATGCCTTCAGTAGAACTTTATTTAAAACAAACTAATCAATATAAAGAAAATTTAATTCCTATTGGTTATAAAACAGTAGTTATAGAAGCAGGAAGTAGCTTTGGATGGCATCGTTTTGTTTATAGCGATAAATATTTAATGACGATTAATCAATTTGGAAAAAGTGGTTCAACAAGCGAAATTCAAAAGGATTTAGAGTTTAATATTGAATCATTAACTAAAAAAATTGAAAAGATTTTTAAATAACTATTTTTTGACAAATTACGACTAACCTAAACGTTATATTTATAGGTGAGGTGTTACTTATGCGAATTTATCATGTTTTTATGGTTAATGACTTTTTTGCTAATTTTTATAATACTAAACCGTCATCGTTATATAAAATTTTCGAACAAATATATTATTTAAATCATCAAGATGTTATTTTGGGTTATCGTTTATTTGAACAATTAGCGATTCCTTTTAATAAAGATAATATTAACGAATACATATATAGTAAACATTGCGGGGAACTATCTTATACAAGAGATAATAATAAACATTTAATAAATAATTTATATATTTTAGAAAAAAGTAAAATAACTGTTTATAACTCTCATCTTTTAATTAAAAGTAATCTTAATTATCCAGCTTTTATTGATACTTTAAGGGAATTTGAATCCAATATTTTAGTTTGTGATTTTTTAAATAAGGATTATTTTTGGTTAGATAAAGTTAAAAAAGATGTCCTTGTCGGCAGTTAGAGTTTTTAGTATAATAGTAAGAGGAGGAAAATAAAATGCTTTTTGATATATTGTATGTATTATTGGGGATAATTATTGGAGGGATTGCAGGTTTTTTAATTGCTAGAAAGTATATGGAAAAATTTATTAAAAAGAATCCCCCCATTAACGAACAAATGATTAAAATGATGTTAAGTCAAATGGGAAGAACACCCTCTAAAAAACAAGTTAATCAAATTATGCAAGCAATGAACAAGCAATTATAAATCATTGCTTTTTTTAAGGAGTGAAATTATTTTAATTATAGGTATTTTAGGAAGACCAAAGAAAATTGAAAGAGATTATTTTGTTTTTTCAAAATCAATTAACGATGTTATTATTAAATATCAAGCTTTAGCGATTGGTATTATGCCTCTTAATTTAGATGTAGATGCTGATTTAAATAAAGAAGAAATAAAACACTTTTATAGCTTACTTGATATTTGTGATGGTCTTATTCTTCAAGGGGGTAAGAATGCTTATAATTATGATAAAGTAGCTATTAATTATTTAAATAAAAAAGATATTCCTATTCTTGGAATATGTTTGGGGATGCAATCATTAGCTCTTGCCACTGGTGGTAAATTAGAAAGAGAAGTTTTAACTAATCATTTAGATTTAAATAATCCTTATGTTCATGAGGTAAAGCTTGCTAAATCTTCTTTGTTATATAAAATCATGAAAAAAGAAATAATAAAGGTTAATAGTCGTCATCAAGATAGGGTTATTAAAGCAGGTGATTACGAGGTTGTTGGCTTAGCGAATGATGGAGTTATTGAAGCTTTAGAACATCCTTTAAAACAATTTAGTATTGGGGTTCAATGGCATCCTGAATCATTAGTTGAAGATGATATTTTTTCCCAACGATTATTTTCTTATTTTTTTAAAACCTGTAAGGGAAACAAAATAAAGAAATAAGCATTTAATTAATTTAATATTTATTGGATAATAATTATTAATAATAATACTCTTTAATAACTATAAATGTTATAGGGGGTATTATGGCATTTTTAAAACCATTAGCTAAAGAAAAGGAAGCTTTTTATTTAAGAAGGTTAAAAGAAGGCGATGAAGCAGCTAAAGTTATTTTAATTGAGCATAACATGCGGTTAGTTTCTAAAATAGCTAATCAATTTAAAAATATTAGTCTTGATTTTGATGATTTAATGTCAATTGGTAAAATAGGTTTAATTAAAGCTCTTAATTCGTTTGATCAAAGCAAAAGCAAAAATTTTTCAACTTTTGCTTTTAGATGCATTAGTAATGAATTTTTAATGGTTTATGAAAAATTAAAAAAAGAATTTAAAATAAAGTATTTAAATAAATATCATGATCAAGACAATCAATCTTTAATAAATGATTTAAAAGATGACCAAGTTAATATAGAAGCAATGTATTTAATAACTGAAGCTAATCAAGAATTATATCAAATCTTAAATCAGCTTGATGATTTGGGAAAAATCATCTTGATTTTACGATTTGGTTTATATGATTATAAAGTTCATACCCAAGGAGAAATTGCTAGAGAATTAAATATTTCAAGATCATATGTTTCAAGATTAGAAAATGATGCTTTAAAGAAAGCAAGAATAATTGCTAAAAGGTTAACTAAAGCTTATGATAAGTCTTTTAATAAAAAAGAAGCTTTAATTTTAAACGGTATTAATATTAAAGGCTATTTTAAGATGCGGGATACTGAAGAAGAATTTAATTGGTTAAAAGAAAAAATAACTGGCGTAACTGATAATGAATTGCTTTTTTTACTTAAAAAAGGATTTTTAAAAGAAGAGATAGTTATTTTTTATTTTTATATTTTTAGTAATGACGATATCAATGAGCAATTATTAATTAATAATTTAGATATTGATTCTAACTTAACAATGTCATTTATAGAATCATTAAGTGAACGTTTCTATCAATTTTTTCAAATTGATTTAAAAAGTTTAATAATTGATAATAATTGTAATTTAGAATTGATCTTTCCCTTTGAAAGTTTGGAATATTTTAATAATGAATATCAAAAAACATTAATTGATAATGAACCTAAAAGGGCTTTAAAGTTATTAATTGGAAATTATTTAAAAGAGCTAAATAAGGGTAAAAATTATATTTGGTGGCAACCTAAAAATAAAGTGCTTAAAAGATAAAGATTAATTTTATAATGATTTTTAAGGCTTTAATATCTAATTGCCAAAAACCTTCTTATAGATTAATTATCCCTTTTTTGTTATAATAAAAGAAGAGATAAAGGAAGTGGCAAGGTGGCTTTAAAATATGATGAAAAATCAATAAAAATATTAGAAGGTTTAACAGGGGTCAGAAAAAGACCGGCTATGTATATAGGTTCAATTGATAAAAGAGGATTACATCATTTAGTTTGGGAAATAGTAGATAATAGTATTGATGAAATTATTAATGGTTATGGAAGTTATTTAAAAATTACTATTCATGATGATGGTAGTCTTAGTGTCTTAGATGAAGGACGAGGGATTCCAACGGGACTTCATGAAAGTGGTAAGGCCACTCCTGAAGTTATCTATACGATGTTGCATGCGGGAGGTAAATTTACAGAAAGTGGTTATAAAGTATCGGGAGGTTTACACGGAGTTGGAGCTTCAGTTGTTAACGCTTTAAGTTCTTGGATGGAAGTGATTACTAAGCGTGATGGGGCGGAATATTATATTAGATTTGAAAAGGGTGGTCAAGTAGCAGTTCCTTTAAAAAAGATAGGGGCAACAACTAAAAGGGGAACGATGGTTAGATTTAAACCTGATTTTGAAATATTTGGGAAAATTAATTTTAGTTTTACTACTATTTGTGAAAGAATGCAAGAGTGTGCCTTCTTGTTAAAGGGTCTTACGGTTCATGTTTTAGATGAAGAAGATAAAAAAGAAGAGAAATTCTTTTATCAAAATGGCTTAGAAGCTTTTGTTAAATATATTAATGAAGATAAAAAGGAATTACATAAAGTAGTTAATTTTTGGGGAAAAAAAGATAATATTGAAGTGGCTTTAGCGTTTCAATATACTAATAGTTATGCTGAGAATATTGTTTCTTTTGTTAATAATGTTAAAACTAATGATGGTGGAACTCATGAGATAGGGCTTAAAACAGCTTTAACTCGTGTTTTTAATGATTATGGGAAAGCTAAAGGATACTTTAAAATAAAAGATAAAACTTTTGAAGGGACTGATGTTCGAGAAGGATTGACTGCTATTTTAAGTTTAAAAATACCAGAAAGTATTTTACAGTTTGAAGGTCAAACCAAAACTAAATTAGGGACCCCTATAGCAAGGGCGGTAGTTGAAGGTATTATTGCTGAAAAGTTACAGTTTTTTTTAGAAGAAAATAATGAAACAGCTTCAATTATTATTAATAAAGCGATTAAAGGTAAACAAGTAAGAGAATTAGCTAGAAAAGCTAGAGAAGAAGCTAGATTGGGAAAGGGGACTAAAAGAGAAAGGAATTTAACTGGTAAGTTAACCCCAGCTACTTCTAAAAACCCAAATAAAAATGAATTATTTATTGTAGAGGGAGAATCAGCTGGGGGTTCAGCTAAACAAGGGCGAGATCGTAATTTCCAAGCTATTTTACCTCTTCGTGGTAAAGTTATTAATACTGAAAAAGCTAAATTAGAAGATATTTTTAAAAATGAAGAGATAAAGACAATGGTTAGTGCTATTGGAGCAGGGATTGGTAATGATTTTGATATTAAGGATTGTCAATATGATAAAGTTATTATTATGACGGATGCTGATGAGGATGGTGCTCATATTCAAGTGCTACTATTAACTTTCTTTTATCGTTATATGAGGCCACTAATTGAAGCTCATAAATTATATTTGGCCTTACCCCCTTTATATAAAATTACTTATGCTAATAAAGAGATAAAATATAGTTGGGATAATCAACAATTAAGAACTTTAACTGATTCTCAAAAAGATTATACTATTCAACGTTATAAAGGATTAGGAGAAATGAATGCTGATCAACTATGGGAAACAACGATGGATCCTAAAACAAGATCTTTAATAAAGATTTCTATTAATGATGGTACTTTAGCGGAAAAAAGAGTTAGTATTTTAATGGGTGATAATGTAACCCCTAGAAAAGAATGGATTGAAGAAAACGTTGAATTTTCATTAGAAGATAATAATAATTATCATCAAGTTAAAGACAGTGAAGATATTTAATTATCTAAACAAATAAAAAAACAAACGGAGGCTAGTAATGGAAGATGTAGTAGTTAAAATACATGATTATTCATTGGAAGAAATAATGGGTGAACGTTTTGGAAGATATTCTAAATATATTATTCAAGATCGAGCTATTCCTGATATAAGGGATGGTTTAAAGCCTGTTCAAAGGCGAATTTTATATTCAATGTTCAAGCAAAGAAATACTCATGAAGCTCCTTATCGAAAAAGTGCACGGGTAGTTGGTGAGGTGATGGGGAAATATCATCCTCATGGTGATACTAGTATTTATGAGGCTATGGTAAGGATGAGTCAATCATGGAAAACTAAAGATCTTTTAATTGATATGCATGGTAATAATGGAAGTATTGATGGTGATGCTCCCGCCGCAATGCGCTATACGGAAGCAAGATTATCTAAAATTAGTAATGAATTATTAAAAGATATTGAAAAAGATACGGTTATTTTTGCTCCTAATTATGACGATCAATTATTAGAACCGACTGTTTTACCCGCTAAATTTCCTAATATTTTGGTTAATGGCAGTAGTGGCATCAGTGCTGGTTATGCTACTAATATTCCTCCTCATAATTTAGGAGAAGTAATTGAAGCGACTATTAAAAGAATTGATTACCCAAATTGTCATTTAGATTCATTAATGAAACTTATTAAAGGACCTGATTTTCCAACTGGTGGGATAGTAGAAGGACTTGATGGAATTAAAGCAGCTTATCAAACCGGCAAGGGTAAAATTATGATAAAAGCTAATATTAAACAAGAAAAACATCTTCAAAAGAAGTTATTAGTTATTGATCAGTTGCCCTATGAAGTTAATAAAGCTTCTTTAATAAAAAAGATTGATGAAATAAGAATAGAAAAGAAAATTGATGGCATTAATGATGTTCGTGATGAAAGTGATCGAAAAGGGCTTCGAATTGTTATTGAATTAAAAAAAGAAAGTAATGAGGAATTAATTATTAATTATTTGTTAAAGAATACCGATCTTTTTATTTCCTATAATTTTAATATGGTTTCAATTGTCAATCGTCGTCCTAAATTGTTAGGGCTTCAAGCTATATTAGATGCTTATATAGATCATCAAAAGGAAGTCTTAATTAAACGTTCTAAATTTGATTTAAATCATGCCCTTCATCAATTACATATAGTTGAAGGTTATATTAAAGCTATTTCAATTCTTGATGAAATTATTAAGTTAATTAGAGCTAGTAAAAATAGACAAGCAGCTGAAGAAAATCTAGTAAGTGAGTTTCAATTTACTAAAGTTCAAGCAAAGGCGATTGTTAGTTTAAAACTATATAATTTAACTAATACAGATGTTATTTTATTAGAAAAAAGATTACAAAACTTAAATATTATTATTAAAGGATTAACAGCTACTTTAAATGATGAACGCTTATTAAAAGCAGTTATTAAAAATGAATTAAAGAAAATAAAAAAAGAATATGCTCTAAAACGATTAACAGTAATTAACGAAGAATTAACTAAGATTCAGTTGACTGACAATTTAATTATCCCTAAAGAAAGGGTTGTCGTAGTAGTTACTAAAGATGGATATTTAAAAAGGGTTAATTATCGTTCTTATAAAGCATCTTGTCAGGAGGAGACTATGCTTAAAGAATTAGATTATGTTATTTCATTATATGAAATGAATACCCAAGATACTTTATTATTGTTTACTAATTTAGGTAATTATTTATATCTTCCGGTTTATGAAATACCTGAATATAAATGGAAAGAATTAGGGAAACATATTAGTAATCTTATTTTAATTAAAGAAAGTGAACAGTTAATAGCTAGTGTTCCGGTATCTAATTTTGATGAAGATTTTTATATAACAACCTTTACTAAACTTGGAATGATAAAAAGAACTAAAATAAGTGATTATAAAGCATTAAGATATTCTAAAGCCATTAAAGCTATTAATTTAAAAGCTAAAGATGAAGTAGTAACTGTTAGTTATTCATCCAAAAAAGAGGTTTTAATCGTTACTCATAAAGGTTATGGCTTATGGTTTGATTTAGATCAAATAACACCAACTAATCTTCGAACCCAAGGGGTTAAAGCTATTAATTTAAAAGATGATTATTTAATTGGCGGTTATCTCTTTGAGCAAGTTGATAATTATCTAATTTTAATTACTAATAAAGGAAATGGTAAACGGCTTCGTTTAACTGATTTAGAGAAAAAAACTAGAAATAGAAAAGGAATATTATTAATAAGGAAAGTTAAAAGTAATCCTCATTACTTAATAAAGGCTTTTATTAGTTCTTCTAAAGGACAACTTGGTTTAAAATTAATTAACCAATTAAGATATTTAAAAATAAGTGATTTACCAATCATGGATCGTCTTAGTAGTGGTAGTAGTTTAATTAAAGGGTTAATAAAAGATGCTTTTTTAGTAAAACAAATAGTTTCTAAATCTAAATTAGACCTCAATAATCAATTACCAGCTGAAGAAATAACCAAACAAATTTCTTTAAATGATATTGATCAAACTCTTGAAAAGATTAATATTAAATTAGATAATATTAAATAATAGCAATAATTAAATTAAGCTACATAAAATATATTGGGTGATATAATGAAGAAAATTGATGATTTTAAGGAATTTGTTAAAACCAAGCCCAGCTTAATTAATTATGTTAAAAATAATGAGATGAGTTGGCAAAAGTTTTATGAATTATGGGATTTATATGGACCTAATCATGATCTGTGGTTAAAATATAATGAAGCTTTAGTTAATTCATCATCTTCTTTTAATATGAATGATTTAGCTAAGGTAGTTAAAAATTTAGATACTCAAACTATTCAGCAAGGAATCTCAGGACTTCAAAAGGGGATAGCCTTAATTCAAGATTTAATTAAAAAGAACGATCAACCAACTCCTAATGTTATTAATGAACCTTATCGACCAAGACCTTTCTTTAGAAGGTTTGATGATTAATGAATCTTGATTTACAAGTTAAAATTAATAACAATCCTAATTTAAAAAAATATCTTCGTGAAAATAGTCATTGGTATAAAACCTTAAATCGTTCTCCAGAAACCTTATCAGAATTAATTAATGAAATGAATACTAGTTATCGTTTAAGACCTCTTGATAAGGTTAGTAATTTTTTAGAACAAATAGAATTAATTCAAAGTATTTTAAGTATTTTAAAATAAAAAATCCTACTTAGTGTAGGATTTAAATGGAGAGGAGAAATATTATTTTAGCTTCTATTTGAATAATAGATAGCTAAAGTTAGTATTTCCTAAAAATTTAATTTTATGCGAGGTAAAAATGCAAGTTATTAGTGGTTTCTTAAAAGGACAAGCTTTAAAAGGTTATCATTTAAAAAAAACAAGGCCGACGATGGCTAAAGTAAAAGAATCTTTATTTGCTATTATACAATCAAAACTAAAAGATAGTCTATGTTTAGATTTATTTGCTGGTAGTGGTTCCCTTGGGATTGAAGCTATTAGTCATGGAGCTAGAATGGTTTATTTTAATGATAATAATAAATCGGCAATCAACATAATAAATGAAAATATAAACCATCTTAAAATAAAAAAACAAGCTTTTATTAGTTTAAAGGATTATCAAGTAGCTTTACTTTATTTTAAAAAGCATCAAATAAAGTTTGATTTAATTTTTTTAGATCCTCCTTATGATCAAAAGATAATTGAGCTTATTTTATTTATTATTAGTGATTATCAATTATTAAATAAAAATGGACAAGTTATTTGTTTTTATCAAGATGATTATTTAAAGGAAATATATAATGATTTATATTTAGTAAAATATAAGCGATATGGAGTAAAGAGGATAAATATTTATCAATTAAAGTAAAAACTTAAAAATTAATTAAATTAATAAGGTTATTATTTGTTAAATTGTTCAAGTTTTAAAACTTCTAAATTATTATCAATATATTCTGTAATATCTGATTGTAAACCACTTACCATATTGAAAAAAAATTCTAATTGTTTAACGTGTTCATTATTAGAATCTAGACCTAGTTTTTCTTCAATATCCCCCCATACTAATAAATAATTAGCTGCTTTTGATAAATGATATATTGCTTTTGATATATCAGAACGGTTATTCATCCAGTCTCGAAAAAATTCATTTTCTATTTTATAATTATTATTAATTTTGATAGTAGGTTTTAAAACTTCGTTATTCATTTATTTCACCTCTTATTAAGTATATCAAAAGTTATTTAGTAATTCAAGATATTTTAATTAGTAATTCTAATAAAAAATGGTCGTTATTATTATTTTATAATTTTCATATCTAACCTTATCCGTGATATAATTATAGTGAGAGAGGAGTTGTCATGAGGGTTATTATCAGTGCTGGTGGTACAGGGGGCCATATTTATCCTGCCTTAGCTGTTATTAATAAAATAAAAGAAAAAGAAAAAAACAGTGATATTTTATTTATTGGGACTCATAATCGAATGGAAAAAGATATTATTCCTAAATATAAAATAGCTTATCAAGCTTTAATGCTTATGGGATTTGAACGAAAATTAACTTTTAAAAATTTTAAAGTGATTATTTATTTTCTAAAAGCTATTAAAGAAGCTAAAAAAATGATTAAAGAGTTTAAGCCTGATATTGTGATAGGTTTTGGTGGTTATGTAACAGGCCCTGTTATTTATGCGGCTTCTAAATTAGGTTATCCTACTATAATTCATGAACAAAATAGTATCTTAGGTTTAGCTAATCGCTTTTTAATTAAATATGCAGCTAAAATGGCAATCTCTTTTGAAGATACTATAAATTATATTAATGATGAATCAAAAGTTGTTTTTACGGGTAATCCTAGTGGTGAGAATGCTTCTAAAACTAATAAATTAGCGAAAGAGACTTTAGGTTTTGATAAACATAAAAAACTAGTTTTAATGGTTATGGGGTCACTTGGTTCAGAAGTTATAAATAATAAGATGAAATTAATGCTTCAATTATTTAATAATAAAGAATATGAAGTTTTATATTTAACTGGTAAAGATTATGAAGAAAAATTTAAAGATTTAAAAGTAACAACTAATATTAAAATAATGCCTTATCTTGATAATTTACCTTCGTTAATGAAGGATGTTGATTTGATGGTTTCTAGAGCGGGAGCTACTATTATTAGTGAAATAATAGCTTTAAATATACCAACTATTTTAATTCCTAGTCCTTATGTAGCTAATAATCATCAATTAAAAAATGCTTTAGATTTAGAAGCTAAAGAAGCAGTTCTTGTAATTGAAGAAAGTGATTTAAAGGGTGATGTTTTAGTTAGAACAATTGATTATCTTTTAAGAGATAAAAATAAATATCAAAAATTAAAAAGTAATTTAAAAAGATTAGTAATTAGAGATAGTGCTACAAAAATATATGAATTAGCGAACGAATTAATAGAGCGGAGTAAGAAATGGATGAAATAATACGGTTAATTAAAAAAAACAAAATTGGTAAATTTGTTGAGCATGTTAAATTAGCTAAGTTTACAACATATCGGATAGGGGGGGAGGCAGCCCTTTTTGTTTATCCAGAAAATGTTTTAAAATTAATTAGCTTACTTAAGATTTTAAAAGAACATAATATTATTTATAAAGTAGTAGGTAATGGTTCTAATCTTATTTTTAGTGATTTGGATTATAAGGGAGTTATTATTAAATTAGATCGTTTTAATCATTTACAAATAAAAGATACTATTGTTAAGGTAGGAGCCGGGTATAATTTAACTAAACTAGCTTATGAGGTATCAAAGATGGGTCTTAGTGGTTTAGAATTTGCAACGGGAATACCGGGTACGGTAGGGGGTTCTATTTATATGAATGCAGGAGCGTATAAAACTGATATGGGTTATCTTGTTAGCAGTATAAAGGTATTAACCCCAGCTTTAAAGATAAAGGAACTTTTTAATCGTGATCTTAATTTTCATTACCGATCTTCTTTTTTACAACAAAATCCAAATTATATTTGTTTAGAAGCTACTTTGGTTTTAAAACAAGGTTCTAAAAAAGAAATAATTGATTTGATTGAAACTAGAAAACAAAGAAGGTTATTAAGTCAACCATTAGAATTTCCAAGCGCTGGCAGTGTTTTTCGTAATCCGGCTAATGATTTTGCTGGTCGTTTAATAGAAGCTTGTAATTTAAAAGGATATCGTAAAGGGGGAGCGATGGTAAGTCCTAAACATGCTAATTTTATTATTAATGCTGCTAAAGCTTCTGCTGATGATGTTCGAGATTTAATTTTAGAAGTGAAAAAAAAGGTAAAAGATGAACAAGGAATCGATTTAATTATTGAACAAGAATTTGTTAATTGGGAGTCTAATAATGAACAAAAAGACAAAAGTTAAACGTAAAAAATTCAATTTATTTAAAACTCTAATTTTTCTATTAACCTTATATCTAATTGGTTATGGAGGTTTATTTGTTACTAAGCAACCTATTAAAAATATTAGGGTTTTTGATAATTATCTTTTGGATGATCAATTTATTTTAGAACAAGCTAAAATAGATAATTATCCTAGTTTTTTGTTTACTACTAACAAAAAGATAAAACAAAGACTTCTTAAAAATAAATTAATTAAAGATGTTAAAATAAAAAGAAGTTTTACTTTTAGACTTGATTTATATATTAAGGAATATAAGCTTTTATTTTATAATCAAGATAATGACACTTTGGTTTTAGAAAATAAACAAGAAATAAACTGTCAAAAGGTAGATATTAGTTTGCCTATTTTAATTAATTATGTTCCTGATACTATTTATGATGATTTTATAAATTCAATGTTAGTTGTTAAAAATGATATTTCTTCAAAAATATCAGAAATTCTTTATCAACCGAATGAAGTAGATAAAGAACGCTTTTTTTTAACTATGACTGATGAAAATTATGTTTATTTAACTTTAGCGCGTTTTAAACAAATAAATGAATATAATAATATTTTAGTTACTTTAGAAAATAAAAGAGGAATTTTATATTTAGATGCTGGTAATTATTTTGAAATTTTAGAATGATTAGTAATAAATATAATAAATTTAATTATTAAAGTAATAAAGATTATAATAATTTTTTAGAAAGGCTACTTTTTATTTTTCTTTTTTTATAGTATAATAATATCAAGGAGCATCAATATGAAAAGAATTTATACTAGTGTTGATTTAGGAAGCGATACTATAAAAATATTAGTAGCTGAAATAGATAAAGATAAATTAAATGTTTTGGCGGTAGCTTCTGTTCTTTCTAAAGGCATAAAAAAGGGTTTAATTGTTGATGCTAATGAATTAATGGGGGCTTTTAAACAAGCTTTAGCTAAAATTGAAGGTAAAATAGGAGTTAAAATTGATAAAGTATTAGCTAATATTCCCCCTTATTATGCTGAATATAAGAAAGTAACCGGGACTATTACGATAACTAATGATAATCAAAGGATATCGGGTAATGACATTACTAATGTTTTACAAACTTGTATTTATAACAAATTAAAAGATAAAGAAGAGTTAATTACTATTGTTCCTCATGAATTTTCAATTGATAATAAAAAAGGAATAAAAGATCCAAAGAGATTAGTTGGTAAGAAATTAACGGCTAATGCAATAATGATTACTACCTCTAAAAAAAATATTTATGCTATAATTAGTATTATGGAGAGTTTAGGTTTAAAAGTAATTGATTTAAATCTAGGTCCATTAGCAGATTATTATCAATTTAGAAATAGGGAAACCGATAAACAAATAGGGGCTCTTATAAATATAGGGGCTAATTTAACTACTGTTTCTATTGTTGATCAGGGAATGGTAGTAAATTCAGAAGTTATTACGATGGGTGGTTCTAATATCGATAATGATATTGCTTATATTTTTAAATTAAGTAAGAAAGAAAGTAAAAAATTAAAAGAAAGATTTGCTATTGCTAATAAACACTATGCTGAGATGAGTGAAACAGTGGAGGTTATTAATCTTAATAAAAGAGAATTACAGATTAATCAATATGAATTATCAGAAATAGTTATGTCTCGTTTGTTAGAAATATTAAAATTAGCTAAAAAACAAGTTACCCTCTTAACAAATAAAGAAATTAATTATATAATAATTACAGGAGGGATGACTGAAATCCCAGGAATGTCTTCTATCATAGGGGAGGTATTTGGTCCTAAGGCTCGTCTTGGTTATACTGAAACCATTGGTATTAGAGAAAATAAATATTCAACTATCGCTGGCATGATTAAGTATTTTCATCAAAAGTTAGATTTGCGAGCTAAAAAGTATTCAATGCTTAGTCGTGAAAGTGAAGAGGAATTAACTTTGCCTTATAAGAAGGGATTAACTGTTACTCATCATTCTCTTTTGAGTAAAGTATTTGGTTATTTTTTTGATAATTAGTAAAGGAGGAGAATAAATGTTTGGTGTAGAAATGGATCAATTAGCTAAAATTAAAGTAATTGGTATTGGTGGAGCAGGTTGTAATGCTTTAAATCGAATGATTGAATCGGTTAAAGGAGTAGAATTTATTGCTACTAATACTGATTTACAAGTTTTAAATAGTTCTAATGCCCCTTATAAATTGCAAATTGGTCAAAAAATAACAGATGGCTTAGGAGCGGGAGCTGATCCCATTATTGGTAAAGAAGCAGCTCTTGAATCAAAAGAAGCTATTAAGGAAGCTTTAAATGGGGCTGATATGATTTTTGTTACTTGTGGGATGGGTGGAGGAACTGGTACCGGCGCAGCGCCTGTTATTGCCGAAATAGCTAAAGAATTAGGAGCTTTAACCGTAGCGATTGTAACTAAGCCTTTTTCTTTTGAAGGTAAAAGAAGGATGGAAAATGCTTTAAAGGGTTTAGAAGAATTAAAAGAACATGTTGATACCTTAATAATAATTCCTAATGATCGTTTAAGGGATATTATTGATCGAACTACGCCAATGATTGATGCGTTTAGGGAAGTTGATAATGTTTTAAGAAGAGGTGTTCAATCAATCTCTGATTTAATAGCGGTTACTGGGTTAGTTAATTTAGATTTCGCTGATGTTAGAGCAGTCATGCAAAACAGTGGTAATGCTCTTATTGGAATTGGAATAGGTTCTGGTGAAAATAGAGCTATTGAAGCAGCTCAAGCAGCTGTCGCTAATCCATTGTTAGAAGCTAATATTAAAGGAGCCACAAATGCGATTATTAATGTAACCGGAGGGACAAGCTTAACCTTATTTGAAGTAGAAGATGCTGCTGAGGTAGTTAGAAAAGCCGCTGATACTGATATTAACACTATATTTGGGGCCGTTATTAATGAAGAGTTGCCTGATCCTGATGTGGTTATTGTAACTGTTATAGCAACAGGTTTTGATAAAAGTAATAAACCATTGATTGATACTTTAACTAACCAACAAGAATTAGTAGTAGAAGAAGATAATAGTTCTACGGTAGAATCTAAATGGGATATTCCTCCCTTTTTAAGAAATAGAAAAGGATAATAAATAATTTAAAATTACAAAAAATTATTTTTTAGTAAGTTTTAACAAAAAGAGACACTATTTTAAGGGTCTTTTTTTTATAATTATAAAAGGTGATTAAGATGAGACTTTATCTTGATTTAATTTTTCTTTTAAATTGGTTCTTTGATTTTTTATTACTATTAATTGTTAGTCTTGTTTTAAGACGTCATAGTGCTTTTAAAAAAATAATATTAGGTTCTTTAATAGGGGGGATGTCTATCTTTGTTTTATTTTTAAAAATAAGTTCTTTTCAACTATTTATTATTAAATTAGTAATTAGTATTTTAATGGTTTTAGCTACTTTTGGTTACCGGGATGTTCGTTATACTATTCGTAATTTATTTTATTTATATACTATTAGTATTCTTTTAGGAGGTTTTTTATATTTTCTTAATCTTGAGTTTAGTTATCGTCAAGTAGGGTTAGTTTTTTATCATCATGGTTTAAGTATTAATTTCATAATATTACTTTTTGGAGCGCCTCTTATTTTGTATATTTATTTAAAACAAGCTCTTAATTTAAAAACCAATTATTCTAATTATTATTTAGTTAACATATATTTTAAAGATGGAACTAAAAGACAAGTGCATGCTTTTTTAGATACGGGTAATAATTTAATTGATCCTTATCGAAAAAGGCCTATTATTTTAATTAATTATCACCAAGTTAAATCTTTATATAAAGATGAAGATTTGTTATTAGTACCTTATCAAGGAATTAATAGTCAAGGCTTATTAAAGTGTATTATCCCTAAGAAGATCTTTATTATGGGAATAGGAGCAAGGTATCATGTTTTACTCGGTATTGTAGAAAATAAAATTAAAATAGATGGCATTGATTGTATATTGCATGCTAAATTATTGGAGGATTTATAATGATAAAAGCAATTATTAAATTATTTAAAAAATCATTAGTTAAGTTTAATTATCTTTTTTATGTAGGTAGTACTGATATTTTACCTGCCCCGTTATCTAAGGAAAACGAATTAAAATTTTTACTTTTATGTAAGAAGGGCGATATTTTAGCTAAAAATAAATTAATTGAGCATAATTTAAGATTAGTAGTTTTTTTAGCTAAAAAGTATGAAAATACTAATATTGAATTAGAAGATTTAGTTAGTATTGGGACAATTGGTTTAATTAAAGCTATTAATACTTATAAAATGGAGAAACAAATAAAATTAGCTACTTATGCTAGTCGTTGTATTGATAATGAAATATTAATGTATTTAAGAAAAAATAAAAAAAGAAGAGGCGAGGTGAGTTTTGAAGAATCATTAAGTTATGATGCAGAAGGTAATAAACTTCATTTAAAAGACGTTTTAGGGACAGAACCAGATATAGTAACTAAATCACTAGAAAGTGAAGTGGAAAAGCAATTATTAATTAAAGAAATAGAGAAATTAGAAGAACGTGATCGTCAAATTATGATTTCAAGATATGGATTATTAGGTAATGAAGAAATGACCCAAAAGGATGTTGCAGAATTGTTAGGTATTTCTCAATCTTATATATCAAGAATTGAAAAAAAGGTTATTAGGAAACTAAAATTTTTAACTAAAATATAAATAATTTAAGAATAAATTAATTATATTGCATAAAAACCCCCTTTTTGAACCATAACAAAAAGGTAAAGGGGGGTTTTAATGGCTCGCCATAAAGTAGAAATAAGTGGTCTTAATACAGCTGATATAAAAGTATTATCAAGTGAAGAGATGACTATCTTGTTTAAGAAATTAAAAAAAGGGGATGCTTTCGCTCGTGATCAATTAGTTAATGGTAATTTAAAATTAGTATTAGCTATTTTAAAAAAGTTTAATCATCGAACTGATAATATGGATGATTTATTTCAAATAGGGTGCATAGGTTTATTAAAGGCTATTGATAATTTTGATTTAATTCATCAGGTTAAGTTTTCTACTTATGCAGTCCCAATGATTTTAGGAGAAGTAAGACGTTATTTAAGAGATAATAATAGTTTGAGGATTTCTAGAAGTTTAAAAGATATTGCTTATAAGACTTTAAAGATAAAAGAAGAATTAACTAATTCTAAAGGTAGGGAACCTTCTTTAAAAGAGGTTTGTGAGCTTTTGGAAATAAAAGAACTAGATGCTTTAATGGCTCTTGATGCTTTAAAAGAACCAATTAGTATGTCAGAACCAATTTATAATGATGGTGGTGATACTATTTATTTAGCTGATCAATTAGAAGATAAAAAAGAAGAGACTTTTAATTGGGAGATTAAAATGATTTTAGAAGATGCTATTAATCGTTTAAAAGATAAAGAAAAGTTAATTTTAATTGAACGTTTTATTATTGGTAAAACTCAAATGGAAATAGCTGATGAGATAGGTATTTCGCAAGCTCAAGTATCTAGGTTAGAAAAGAATGCAATTAATAATGTTAAGAAATTAGTTAAATAATAAAGCTTTATCATATATTTATAATGGTGATAAGATGCGTTTATCTGATTTGCAGAGTAAAGATGTAATTAGTTTATTAGACGGTAAAAAGATTGGTAATATAATTGATGTAAAAATAGAAGAACAGACAGGTAGAATTTCAGCTTTAGTAGTAGAGCCTAATCGCTTTTTTTTAAATATATTCTCTCTTAAAGAAGAATTTGAAATCCATTGGCCTGATATTGAAAAAATTGGTGAAGATGTTATCTTAGTTCGTTTAAAATTATAAATCCTTAGGCACTTTTTCTATTTGGTTGCATAAATTAAAGTGAGGAGGGATTAAAGGTGCCAGTATTTAAAGAAATTGTAACGAAAGCTGTAATTGGAAAAGTAAAAAAACATTTTAAAAATGTTTATAGTTTAACTACTGAAGTCGAACCGACAACTATCTTAGGTTGTTGGATAATTAATCATAAATTTAAAGGATATGAAATGGGGGATAAAATAATAGTTGATGGTTCGTTTGATGTTAATATTTGGTACTCCCATGATGAAGATAGTAAGACAGCAGTAGTTACTAAAAGGATAGAGTATAATGAACCCGTTAAGGTTAAAACTAAAGAGGAAACTGAATGGGGTAGTGAAACTGAAATTATTGTGCGAGCTTTAAAGCAACCAAATTGTAGCCAAGTTGAAGTTAAGGATGGTAATATAGAATTTGAGGTTGAAAAAGAGTTAGGGGTTGAATTAGTAGGTGATACGAAAGTAAAAATAGCTATCGAAGTTGAAGAAGAAATCTGGGAAGAAGATAAAGAAGAACAATTAACGAAGGAGGTTTTAGAAGAAATAGAAGAAAACATCAATGAGGATTATTTAACTTAGAGGTTAATCGTAAGATTGGCCTTTTTTTTATTTAAGATGTATAATAAAACCGGTGATTTTAATGATGAAAGATAACTTGGCTTTAATTCCTAATAATCCTGGTTGTTATTTGTTTAAAGATAAGGAAGGTTTTATTTTATACGTTGGTAAAGCTAAAGATTTAAAGAATAGAGTTAATAGTTATTTTGTTGGTCGCCATTATGGTAAAACTAAACGATTATTAACTTTGATTACTGATATTGAATATATTATAACTAATAGTGAAAGTGAAGCTTTAATTTTAGAATTAAATTTAATTAAAAAGTATCAGCCTAAATTTAATATTTTATTACGTGATGATAAAATGTATCCATATATTGAATTAACTAATGAATTATACCCAAGATTATTAGTAGTTAGAAAGAAGTTTAAAAAAAAGCCTCATTCTAAAGTGTTTGGCCCTTATCCTAATGTTTATGCAGCAAAACAAACAGTTCAGATGTTAAATAAAATATATCCACTTCGTAAATGTCAACGAATGGGAAAAAGGGAATGTCTATATTATCATATTAATGAATGTGTGGGTTATTGTGTTAATAAAATATCACCTTCCTTTATCAATCAAATGAAGAAAGAAATTATTAGTTTTTTAAAAGGGCATGATAAGTTTTTAATTAAAAAAATTAAAAAGATGATGAACGAAGAATCATTAAAATTAAACTTTGAAAAAGCTAATGAATTAAAAAGATTATTAAATGATATTAAACTAACGATTGCCAATCAACCACTTGATTTAAAAGATGTTCTGGATTTTGATTTGTTTGGTTATGCTAGTAAAAATGATTTTTTATCTATTCAAGTTTTTCATTTAAGGGGTGGCAAATTAGTTTCAAGGGCTTCTTTAATTTATAAAATAGTAGGTGAGGTCGGTGATAATTTAACAAGTTATATTGTTTCTTTTTATGATAAAAATAACCTTAAACCAGATGTTTTATTAGTGCCTGATATTATTGATGTTAAATTAATAGAAGAAACTTTAGATATTAAAACTAAGGTGCCAAGAAGAGGTAAGAAAAAGCAATTATTACTGATGGCTTGTGATAATGCTAAAGTAGCTTTAAAGTCTAAGATAAAGTTATTAGAAAAGCAGGAATCAACTTTAAAAAAAGCTAATGAATCATTAGCTGAATTGTTTAAGGTTAACCAAATAAAGAAAATTGAAATCTTTGATAATTCTCATTTGTTTGGTACCTTTGCCGTTAGTGGGATGGTTGTTTTTGTTGATGGTGAACCAAGTAAAAAGGATTATCGAAAATATAAGATTACTAGTAATTATAATGATGATTATCATTTTATGAAAGAAGTTATCTATCGCCGCTATTTTAGGTTGTTAAGTGATAATTTGCCATTACCTGATTTGATAATAGTTGATGGTGGGAAAGCTCAATTAAAGGCTGCCCTGGAGGTTTTAAACGCTTTAAAATTAAATATTTTAGTTTGTGGATTAAAGAAAGATGATAAACATTTAACTAATAGTTTAATATATAATAATCAAGAATTTATCATTGATAAACATACGCCATTATTTTATCTTTTAGCTCAAATTCAAAATGAAGTTCATCGTTTTACAATTAATTATCATCGTCAACTTCGTAGTAAAGGTAGTTTAGAAAGTATTCTTGATCAAGTTAAAGGCATTGGTCAAGTTAGAAAAGAAAACTTATTACGAAGATTTAAAACAATTACCGAACTTAAAAAGGCCTCTTTAGTTGAATTAGAAAAAGTTGTTTCTAAAAAAGTAGCTCTTGCCCTTAAAGAACATTTTAATTAATTAGATCTTTAAGTTTATTAGCTGTTTTGGGACGTCTCATTTTAATCATAGCTCTTTGTTCTTGTCTGCAAATGCCTGATTGAGAACAATTAAATATTTTGGCTATTTCTTTTTGGGTTTTACAATCGTCAGTGTTAAATCCATATTTTAATAAAATTATTTGTTGTTCACGATCATTTAAAACACTTAAAGCTTCTTTAACAATGTTTTTTTTTAATTTATTTACAACTTCATTAAATAATTGATCTTTATCGGTACCTATAACATCTTCAAATAACCATTCGTGTCCTTCTTTATCATAAAAAATTGGTTGTTCCAAACTTATTGTTTTATTATGATTATTTTGTTTTCTTAATTCCATTCTTATTTGATTTTCTATGGAAATTGTTAAATACGAATTAAAGGATGCTATCCTTTTTTCCTTTTTTAAATCATATTTATTTAAGGCTCTTAACAATCCTTCTTTGCCTGCTGATTTTAAATCATCAACTAAAACCTCAGTTTGATTACGATATTTTTCAGCAATAAAATAAACTAATTTTATATAATTAGAAATTAATAATGTTAAAGCTTTTTTATCATGATTTTGTTGCCATAAATAAAGTAATTTTTTTCTTTCTTCATTTGATAAGCTATCTTTAATTTTTTATCACCATTTTCATTTTCTTTGTTTTAATTTTTAGTAAATTATATTCAATGGCTGTTAATTTAATCAAAAGAAAATTATTAATTATTTAGAAGTTCAATATTTTTATGTTTTCATTTTGTTTTATATTTAATAAATTAATGAATTTAAGATGTTATTCTTCATTTTCAAAATCAGGTTGATATTCTAATAAATCTTTAGGTTTGCATTGTAAATGTTTACATAATGAATCTAAGGTTTTAATTTTTATACTTTTTATTTTCCCTCTTTTTAATTTAGAAAAGTTAACTGGTGATAGATTAATTAATTTCGCTAAAGCAATTGAAGAAACCTTACGATCAGTCATTATCCGATCTAACCTAATAACAATCATTTTACTCTCTCCTTTTTTATTAATTATTTAATTTTATCAAAGGTGTTATCGTTTGTCAATAACAAGTTATCAAGTAGCGATAATATGTAAAGTTTTTTATCTTTTTTAGAAAAAATACTTGTTTTATAATTTGAAATTATGATATGATATGAGTACCAATAATAACAGTTGTAAAAGGAGGTAATATTTATGAAATTGGGTTTAAAAGAGAGGTTAAAGGTTATCAAAAGGGATAACAAAACGGTTGATTTTAAGGAGGAGAAAATAGCTTTAGCGATTAAAAAGGGTTTTAATAGTGTTTCAAATAATGATTATAATGAAGCTGATGTTAATAATGTTTTTTTAGCTGTTATTCAAGAAATTGAAGAAGATTATAAGGATAAAAAAATGATTAAGATTGAAACTGTTCAAGATATGGTTGAAAAACAATTATTAAAAGGTGGTTATGAAGATGTTTATCAATCTTATACTAATTATCGTGAACGGCGAAAAGAGGCTCGGAAATTATTTACTGCTCATCAAAACCAACTACTTAAAGCTTTAGAATCGTTAACTTTAAAAGATGCTTTTGAAGTTGATGCTAAAAGAGAAAACGCTAATATTGATGGTAGTTCAGCGATGGGAACAATGCTTCATTATGGTAGTGCCATTAGTAGGGAATTAGCGAAATCTTATTTAATTGATTATCGTTTTGTAAAGGCTCATGAAGAAGGTAGAATTCATATTCATGATATGGATTTTTTACCAATGGGGACTACTACTTGTTCCCAAATAGATTTAAATGCTTTATTTGCTAAAGGATTTAATACGGGGCATGGTTCATTAAGACCTCCAAATGATATTTCTGTTTATGCTGCTTTAACTTGTATTATTATGCAAGCTAATCAAAATGAACAACACGGTGGTCAAAGTATTCCTGCTTTTGATTACTATTTAGCACCTGGAGTAATGAAAACTTTTAAAAAGCAATTTAAACAAGCTCTTTATGATTTTTTAGATATTACAGGCTTTTTAACTTTTATTAATTTTGAAAAGGTTGATAATGAAATTGATAAATTAAAATCTCTTGAATTTGATTTAGATATTTTTAAATCTTATTGGAAAGAAGAGCCCCAAGTTAAAAGATTGTTTGAAAAAGCTTATCAAAAATCACTTCAAAAAACTAATCGCGCTACCTTTCAAGCTATGGAAGCTTTGATTCATAATTTAAATACAATGCATTCAAGAGCGGGGGCTCAAGTTCCTTTTTCATCAATTAATTTAGGTACTGATACTTCACCAGAAGGACGAATGATTATTAAAAATTATCTTTTAGCTACTGAAAGAGGATTAGGAAATGGGGAAACCGCTATTTGGCCAACCTTAATCTTTAAATTAAAAGAAGGAGTTAACTATAATGAAGGGGATTCTAATTATGATTTGTTTCAATTAGCTTGTCAAGTATCTTCTAAACGATTATTTCCTAATTTTTCATTTATTGATGCTCCTTATAATTTAAAATATTATAAAGCTGATGATTATAACACGGAAGTAGTTTATATGGGTTGTCGTAGTAGGGTATTAGCTAATGTAGCAAATCCTGATAAAGAAATAGTAACTAGTCGTGGTAATTTATCATTTACGACTATAAACTTACCAAGAATTGCTTTAAAACATGGTCTTCTTAATCACAAGAAAGCTGATTTGGATGGTTTCTTTAAAGAGCTTAATGAATTATTAGAGCTAGTTCGTGATCAATTATTAGAGCGTTTTGAATACCAATGTCGTAAAAAGGTTTGTAATTTTCCTTTTTTATTAGGTCAAGGAATATGGCTTAATGCTAAAACTTTAAAACCTCATGATCGAATTAAAAGAATTCTTCGTAATGGGACCTTAGGGATAGGTTTCTTTGGCCTAGCAGAATGTTTAAAAGCTTTAATTAATCAACATCATGGTGAATCTAAAAAAGCTCAAGAATTAGGTCTTAAGATAATTAAATTTATGCGTGATAAATGTGATCAATATGCTGAAGAACATAAATTAAATTTTACCTTATTAGCAACTCCGGCCGAAGGTTTAGCTGGTCGCTTTGTTAATATTGATAAAACTATTTATGGAATTGTTGAAGGGATAACAGATCGTGAATATTATACTAATTCATTTCATATTCCGGTTTATTTTCCAATTAGCATTACTGATAAAATAAAATTAGAAGGACCATATCATGCTCTTACTAATGCTGGTCATATTACTTATGTTGAACTTGATGGTGATGCAGCTGCTAATTTACCGGCTTTTGAAAAAATTATTAGATTAATGAAAGAAGCTGGAGTTGGTTATGGGGCTATTAATCATCCTGTTGATCGTGATCCAGAATGTGGTTATACGGGAGTGATTAATGACGTTTGTCCTAGTTGTGGTCGTAAGGAAACAGAAGATTCTAAATTTGAAAGGATAAGAAGAGTATCAGGTTATTTAGCGAATCTTAATGAACGTTTTAATAATGCTAAAAAAGCTGAAGAACGAGATCGATTAAAGCATAGTTGGGAGTGATAAAGTTGAGTATTGTTTTAGGTCATGATTTGCAACCTGATAGTATTGTTGATGGCTTAGGGATTAGGACAACAGTTTGGACACAAGGTTGCCATCATCATTGTAAAGGTTGTCATAATCCTTCTTTACAAAGTTTTGATAAAGGGAAAAAGGTGAAAATAGATACTATAAAAAAACAATTGTCAAATCTTAAAGGCCAAGATGGGATAACTTTAAGTGGTGGTGAACCTTTTTGCCAACCAGAGGCTTGTTTTAAAATAGCAGCTTATGCTAAAACTTTAAATCTTAATGTATGGTGTTATACAGGTTATACTTATGAAGAGTTATTGTTATTAGCTCAAAAGGATTTTAAATATATGAAGTTATTAACAGTCATTGACATTTTAATTGATGGTCCTTTTATTTTAAAATTAAAAACATTTAATTTTAAGTTTAGAGGTTCCTCTAATCAACGAATTATTGATGTTCCTAAAAGTTTAAAAAGTAAAAGCATCGTTATTATTAAAGAGTTTGATATTGACAGTCAGTTTCTACCATCTTTAAAAGAAGTAGGTTTATTTGTTTAATTTCTAATCTTAATAGAATAATTATTTAAAAAAGTATGTTATTTGCTTTTTCAATTAACATACTTTTGTTATTTTTTTCATATAAATTATAAGGGGTGCCGAGATGTTTATTAGTGAAACTCAAAAGCGGATAAAAATAATAATTATAGCTACTATTATTTTGTTTTTAATAATTATTGTCCGTGTTTTTTATATTCAAGTAATTGCTTATCAAGAATTAAATCGTTTAGCTAGTGCTTTATGGAGTAGGAATTTACCGATTGAAGCTGATCGGGGTCTTATTTATGATAGAAATGGCATCGTTTTAGCTGATAATATTACTACTACTAGTCTTATTATTGTTCCTAATCAAATTAAAGATAAGCAAAAGGTAGCTTCCACTTTAGCGGATATTCTTAATGTTTCTTATGAAGAAATGTTAAAACATGTTACAAAAAGAGTATCTATTGAGAGGGTTCACCCAGAAGGTAGAAGATTAAATTATGAGGTAGCTAATGAGATAAACAAGCTTAATTTTGATGGTGTTTATTTAGTTAAAGAAGCTAAAAGATATTATCCATTTGATACCTATTTAGCCCATATTTTAGGTTTTGTAGGGATTGATAATCAAGGGTTAAGTGGTTTGGAATGGCAATATAATGATTATTTAACTGGTGAGAATGGGGCTATTAAATATTTTTCAGATGCTAAAGGACAAAGACTAGAGATGGCTGAGGTTTATCAACAACCTCAAGCCGGAATTAATATTATGTTAACTATTGATCATAATATTCAATTAGCTGTTGAGCGGGAGTTAGATAATATTGTTTCAAAGTATAAACCTGACAGTGCTTTAATTATTGTCATGGATCCTAATAATGGAGAATTACTAGCGATTAGTTCAAGACCTAATTTTTCACCAGCTCATTATCAAGATTATACGGTTGAAGAAATAAATCGTAATTTACCTATTTGGGCTACTTATGAACCAGGTTCAACTTTTAAAATTATTACTTTAACGGCTGCTTTACAAGAAAAGAAGGTTGATCTTCTTAATGATACTTTTTATGATAGGGGGGCAGTCCGGGTAGAGAATGCTAGAATTCGTTGTTGGAAAACAGGTGGGCATGGATTACAAACCTTTTTAGAAGTAGTTGAGAATTCTTGTAATCCTGGTTTTGTAGCTTTAGGACAACGATTAGGTAAAGAAACCTTATTTCGTTATATAAACTTATTTGGTTTTGGATCTAAAACGGGGATTGATTTAAATGGTGAGGGGACGGGCATTATCTTTAATCTTGATCAAGTTGGTCCAGTTGAGCTAGCTACTACTTCTTTTGGGCAAGGAGTTTTCTAAGAGATATAAAATTAATTATAAAACTTGATAAGCTAGTTTTTTTAACTAGTTAAAAAGTATATTTTAGTTTTGATATATGATAAAATAAGGATAAGAAAAAAAATAAGGAGTGATTCAGATGAAAAATAGTGACGTTATAATATATGAAACTCCAGATGGCAACATTAAAATAGAAGCTCTTTTTGATTATGATACTTTGTGGTTATCTCAAAAGAGGATGGCTTCTTTGTTTAATGTAAAACATAATACTATTATTCATCATTTACAAGATATTTATGCTACAGAAGAATTAAATGAAAATTCAAGTTGTCGAAAATTTCGACAAGTTCAAAAAGAAGGAAAAAGAACCGTTAAAAGAGAAACTAAATTTTATAATTTAGATGTAATAATAGCTGTTGGATATAGGGTAAACTCTAAAGAAGCTACTAAATTTAGGCAATGGGCTACTGAAATATTAAAATCATATATGATTAAAGGTTATGCTTTAAATAAAGAACAACTTATAAACAAGCCTAAATATGGCCCTGATTATTTTATAAGATTATTAGAAGAGATTAAAGAAATTAGAACTTCTGAGAGAAGGTTTTATCAGCAAATTACAGATATTTTTAAAACTTGCAGTATTGATTACCGAAAAGACAGTGAAATTACAAATAATTTTTATAAAATAATTCAAAATAAATTTCATTATGCGATTACTAAACAAACGGCTGCTGAAATTATATATGAGAGGGTAAATAGTAAGAAAGAAAATATGGGGCTGACAACTTGGGAAAATGCCCCAAAGGGAAGAATATTAAAGAGTGATATAGTGATTGCTAAAAATTATTTATCGATTGAAGAATTAAAATCTCTTCAAGATATTGTTAATATGTATATTGATTTAGCTGAAAATAGAGCGAAAAGACAAGTCGTAATGAAAATGAAAGATTGGGTGAAAAGTTTAAATTTACTACTTAAAATAAATATGTATGATATTTTAGAAAGTAAAGGTAGAATATCACACGAAATAGCTAAACAAAAGGCAGCAGATGAATATAATAAATATCATGTCATCCAAGAACAAAAATATATATCAGATTTTGATAAAATGATAAATGAAATAGAAGAAAATCAAAATAAATAAATTAATAGTATTAAGACCTAAAATACTTAATAAAAAACATAAGCTATTATTGACTGTTGTCGAATAAACAATAGTCTTTTTTAAATTACATTAAATATCATTTAATAGGAGGTAAGGATGAATCAAAATATAAAAATTATGCTGATTTTAAATGAAAATCTATATACAGATAATATAATTTCTTATAAAATATTTAAGGCGATGGAACAGTTATTACTATCTAGTTGAGGAGAAGGGAATGAATTTATATGAAACAAGGAAGACTTTATCAACTGGGATTAGTATTTATGATTTAAAGCTTCGAGTAGTTTATTATGCTCGTGTGTCAACTGATAAAGATGAACAATTAAATTCTTTAGTAAATCAAAAATCTTATTTTGAGGAATATATCGCTAATAACGTTAATTGGACTTATATAGATAGTTATATTGATGAAGGAATTTCAGGGCTTAGCATTAATAATAGAGTTAGTTTTTTAAAGATGATTGATGATGCTAAAAATAATAAATTTGATTTAATTTTAACTAAAGAAATATCGAGGTTTTCTAGGAATACGATTGATAGTCTAAAATATACAACAAAATTATTAACTTATGGAGTAGCAGTATATTTTTTATCAGATAATATAAATACCATAAATGCCGATTCGGAACTTAGGTTAGCAATTATGAGTAGTATTGCTCAAGAAGAGGTAAGAAAATTATCAGAAAGAGTTAAATTTGGTCTTAAGAGAAGTATGGCAAAGGGTAATGTTTTAGGCGGAAATAATCATACTGGTTATCTAAAAGCGAAAGGGAAACTAAAAATAGATGAAAACAAAAGGAAAATAATAGAATTATTGTTTTCGCTGTATGCTACTAATAAATATGGGTTTGAAAAAATATCAGATATTCTCTATCAAAAAGGATATACAAATAGAATAGGGAAAAGATTTAATGGTAATGTCTTAGCTAGAATGTTAACTAATCCTAAATATAAAGGATATTATTGTGGAAATAAAAGTTATATAGAAGATTATAAAACTAGCAAGAAAAGGGCCTTAAAGTTTAGTGATTGGATTATTTATAAAGATAAAAATATTCCTGCTATTGTTTCAGAAGAATTATGGGATTTAGCTAATAATATTTATAAAGGAAGACAAAAAAAATATCAAAAAGATAGAAACTCAAATATTATAACTAGATATGATTATGTATATACTGGGATTATAAAATGTAAGGAGCATAATTCAATATATATTAGATGTGGGTCTGGTAATAGGAAGCATAATACCGTTTGGTGTTGTAACAAATATGTAAGACATGGTAAAAAGGGTTGTGCCGGATTAAAGCTAAATGAAGTGAAATTAAATCAGCTAGTTATTAATCTTATTGAGAGTGAGTGTTTAGATAAAAATTATATTATAAAAGATATGCTAAATAAATATGAAATCCTATTAAATAATAATGATATTAAGGATGAATTAACTTTAAAAAACTTTAAGCTAAAAAAACTTGCTATTGAAAAAAGACAATTATTAACCTTATTAACAGAAAAGATCATTGATAAGCTTGAATTTTATGAAAGAAATAATGAATTAAAAAAAGAAATAACTATTATTAAAAAGGATATTAAAAAGTTATTGATTAAAATAAATAAAAAGGATATTATAAATAATCAATTAAACACTATTAAAGATAATTTAAAAAGCAATATGAAGATAAGTAATTATCTTAAAAGATACGTTAATATTTTTATTGATAAGATAATAGTTGATAGTAAAAATAATAAACTAGAAATAATTTATCAAGATTCTGAGTCTAAAATAATAGAATATATTTTTTAATAAAAATAACTCTTACAAAACATAAATAGGGCAAGGAGTATCTGTTACTCCTATTCAACAAGTAACAGCCGTTAGTGCAGCGATTAATGGTGGTTATTTATATCAACCATATATTGTTAAAAGATTATTAGAACCAGAAACCAATACTATTATTCAAGAGCATAAAAAGAAATTAAGAAGAAAAGTAATCGATGAAGAAATTAGTAAACAAGTTAGGGACACTTTAGAAAGCGTTGTTGCTAAAGGGACTGGAAGACCTTCTTATCTTGATGGTTATCGAGTCGGTGGTAAAACGGGGACCGCTCAAAAGGTCCATCAAGGGGTTTATATGGTCGGTAATTATATTTTATCTTTTATTGGATTTTTACCAGCAGATGATCCTCAGTTAGTGGTTTATGTAGCGATTGATAATGCCAAAGGGGTTGTTCAATATGGTGGGGTAGTAGCTGCCCCGATTGCTAAAACAATTATGATAGATGCTATTAATGCTTTAAAGATAGAAAAAAGAGAAGGGGGGCTTGAGATGGAATATAATTGGTTGGATAAAAAATATTACTCGGTTCCAAATGTTGTTGGGTTAGATAGAGATGAAGCAATTTCCTTATTAAAGAACTTTCAACTTGAATATAGTGGTAGTGGTCATAAGATTATTGAACAATCACCAAGGGCTAAAGAACGGATTGAAGAAGGGGCGAAAGTGAGGTTGTTATTAGGTGAAAATTAAAAGTGATTCTAGATTAATTAAGAAAGGAGATACCTTTATTGCTTTACCTGGTCTTAAGAGTGATGGTCATGATTATGTAGATGATGCTATTAAAAAAGGGGCTTGTAAAGTAATTGTTGAACGAGGAATTTTTAAGGTTCCTACTATTTATGTTAGTGACACTCAAAAGTATTTAGAAGAGTATTTTAAAGAATATTATCAAGCTAAATTAGCTAGTTTAATATTAATTGGGGTTACAGGGACAAATGGGAAGACAACTAGTTGTTATTTACTATATCAAATGTTAAACAAACTAAATATAGATACAGCTTATATTGGAACTTTAGGTTTTTACCTTAAAGATAAAATAATGAAGTTAAATCATACTACTCCTGATTTATTAACTCTTTATCAATTATTACTTCAAGCCAAAAAGGAAAAAATTAAATATGTGGTGATGGAGGTAAGTAGTCATGCTTTAAAGTTAGGTCGAGTTAAAGGATTAAAGTTTAATTATGCTATTTTTACTAATTTATCAAGTGAGCATTTAGATTTTCATTATCATTTAGATGATTATATAGCTAGTAAAGCTAAACTATTTAAAATGATTACTAATGATGGTTTAGCTATTATTAATAATGATGATCCTTATCAAGCTAAAATAATAACGGATGGTGATGTACTTACTTATGGTTTTAAAGAAAGTGATTTTACTATTTCTAAAGAAGAGTTAAATGATCAAGGAACGTCTTTTATTTTAAATTATAATAATCAAGAATATCTTATTAAAAGTCCTTTAATAGGTAGACATAATATTTACAATCTGTTGACAATGATTATTGTTTTATTTAAAATGGGTTTTTCTTTAGAAATAATTATTGCTAAAATACCATTATTAAAAGCTCCTCCAGGAAGAATGGATACTATTATCTTTAATGATAAAAAAGTAATAATTGATTATGCTCATACTCCAGATGCTGTTTTTAATATAATAAAGGCTGTTAAGAAATTGGCAAAAGGTTATCTTTATAGTATAATAGGATGTGGTGGTAACCGAGATAAAAGTAAACGAAGTCTGATGACTTTTTATGCGATGGCTTTAAGTGATAAAGTTATTATTACTAGTGATAATCCAAGGTTTGAAGAGGTTGAAACTATTATTGATGATATGTTAAAAGGAAATGTAAAAAATAATTATCAAGTAATTATTGACCGAAAAAAAGCTATTAAGCATGGTTTACATTTATTAACTAAAGATGATATCCTTTTGATTTTAGGTAAAGGTCATGAAAGATATCAAATTATTGGTTCTAAAAAGATTTATCATAATGATAAAGAATATGTATTAAGTATTATAAAATGAGGTGATTAAATGTTAATTTTAGCTAAATCGGTCCTAGCTTTAATGATTGGTTTTATCTTTTCAGCTGTTTTGGGTTTAATTTTAATTCCTTTGTTAAGAAGGTTTAATGTAAAACAACGAATAAGCATTTATTTAGCAGCTTCCCATCGTCAAAAGGCAGGAACTCCAACAATGGGGGGAGCGATTTTTATTATAACTACTTTTATTTCTATTATAGTGTTATTTTTGATGGGTAAATTAGATTTTAGTTATAATCTTTTAATTGTTTTATTTGTTTTTGTGAGTTATGCAGCGATTGGTTTAGTAGATGATCTTTTAAGTATTAAAAGAAAAGATAATATAGGATTAACTGAAATTCAAAAATTATTACTTCAATTATTAGTAGCGCTTATCTTTTTCTTTATTTATATGAAAAGTGGTGGTGAACCAGTTTTAGATATTTATACTTTAGGTATAAAAATTAATATGGGTTTCTTTTATGGTTTTTTTATTTTATTTATGTTAGTGGCTTCTGCTAATGCGGTTAATATTAGTGATGGTTTAGATGGTTTGGCAGCCGGTTTAGCAGCGATTGCTTTTTTAACTTATGGTTTAATAAGTTGGGGTTCAGGTTGGATTGCCGGTTTTGAGGAAATGGCTATTTTATGTTTTGTTTTAGTAGGCTCCTTACTTGGTTTTTTAATTTATAATTCTTATCCGGCCAAGGTATTTATGGGGGATATTGGTTCTTTATCATTAGGCGCTACTCTAGCAACTATTGCTATTTTAACAAAGCACGAATTAACTTTAGTAGTAGTAGCTGGTGTTTTTGTTATTGAAACCTTAACCGATATTATTCAAATTATATCGGTTAAACTAAGAAGGAAAAAGATATTTTTAATGACTCCGCTCCATCATCATTTTGAAAAATTAGGTTGGCATGAATCAGATATTGTTAAACTTTTTTGGGTAGTTGGTTTTATTTTAGGAATGGCTGGAATTGCTTTTGGAGTATGGATTTAATGATTAACAAAAAAATAGATTTAATCTTATTGGGGGCCGTTATTCTTATATCATTATTTGGTTTATTAATGATTTATTCTTCATCCTCCGTTTGGGCAGCTTATAAATATAATGATGCTTTTAGATATTTAAAAGCTCAAGGTTTATTTCTTATCTTAAGCACCATATTAATGATTAACGTTTCTAAAATAGCTTATAAACAGTATTTAAACAAAGCAAACATCATTCTCCTCGTTTGCTTTTTTCTTTTAATTTTAGTATTAATCCCTGGGATAGGAACTATTAGAAATGGTTCTAGAAGTTGGTTTGCGATTGGTGGTTTTGGAATTCAACCAAGTGAATTTGCTAAATTAGGTTTAATAATTTTTACGGCTAAATATTTAACTAATAATAGAAAACTAATTAAAGATATAAAAAAAGGTGTTTTACCTATTTTAATTATTACTATTTTCACTTTTGGCCTTATTATGTTACAACCTGATTTTGGAACGGGAGTTGTTTTGGTAATTTCCATTATAGGTTTATTATTTATTTCCGGTTTAAAATTATCTTTTTTCACAAGAATTGGAATCTTAGGTTTAATTTCAGCTTCTATTTTAATTTTAGCTGCTCCTTATCGAATTCAGCGCATTATATCTTTTTTAAATCCTTGGGCAGATCCCTTAGGTAGTGGGTTTCAAACAATTCAATCCTTATTTGCTATTGGACCAGGAGGGTTATTAGGTTTAGGGTTAGGCAATTCAATTCAAAAGCATTTTTATTTACCAGAACCGCAAACGGATTTTATTTTTTCTATTATTAGTGAAGAATTAGGTTTTCTTGGAGTCTTAATTGTTTGTTCTTTATTAGCCATTATTATTTATCGAGGTTTTATTATTGCTTTTAAAACTAATGATTTATTTGCTAAATATTTAGCCTTTGGAATAACTTTTCAAATTGCTTTTCAATCAATTCTTAATTTAATGGTTGTTATAGGGTTGTTACCAGTTACTGGGATAACTTTACCTTTTATTAGTTATGGAGGTTCTAGCTTATTAATGACCTTTTTAGGAATTGGGATTCTTTTAAATATTAGTAAGTATCAAGATAATCGGTTTTAAAAAGTAATAAAA
>CAZBGR010000003.1:0-50129 GCA_964491535.1 uncultured Muribaculaceae bacterium | reverse complement strand
AAATAAATAACTCGTAAATCACTTCTTTCAATTTGAACATCAACCTCATGTTCACCAGGGCCATAGCCTTTTAAATCTACATAAGCTCTAATCATATTAGAATCTAAATTATTAATAACTGAATCTACACCTTTAACAATAACAGTTAAACTGCGATCATTTACCCTTTTGGCATTAACTGTATAATTTGATTCTAAATTCTGATATTCAATCCCAACATTATCAAATTCCCTAGTTACTTCTTCACCTAAAGCAACTTTAATATTAGCAATAGAATTATTCATATATCTAATACCAATTGGTTTTTTTATAGTTACATTATATAATTTATCTTCCTTTAAACCATCAACGTCTATTTCGACAGGAATATTGTTTATCCCATCTAAAACCGCTTCTTCTCCATAAATGGTAACTTCATTAATATCACTATTTATAGTGTTTATTGCCTTACCAAAAGCAATTGTCCCAATCGGTATTATTCTAAGGGGTACTGTTTTATGAGGCGAAGTGATTGTAATTGAAGTATTTATTTTAGCAGGTACTATTTCAACATTAATAACATTTCCCGATTGATCATAGGCAATTAAAGGTATATCTTTAAACTCAATCACTCCTACATCAGGATTAACAATATTATCAACATCAACCAAAGCTTTAACTGTGGCCACCTGCTTTAAAGTAACCTCTGAGCCTTTAATAAAAACATCATTACAATCAGCTTCTATTTTATCAATAATTAATTTGCTATCTAAATTATCACGATTTAACAAATCAATATTAATAGTTCTAATTTCAGATACCTTAGAATGAATAGTAACCGTTACTACTGAAGGATCTAATTTGTAATTAATTGATGCTAAAACTCGTTTGTATTTTAAAGTTACTCTGTGAATCCCCGGTTTTAAACCAGTTAAATCTAAGGTTATCTCATGATCGGGAATTTGCTTAGCTAAATAAAGATCTGATTTACGGCCTATTAAAGTAATATCAACTGTTTTAGGTACGCCTTCTAAAACATAAGCTTCTTCATTATACTGAACATCTAATTTTTGATTATATAATACTTCAGCAGAAGTTTCTAACATAGCAATTGACTTTGAATCTATTAAAAAGAAAACAAGAAGCGCTAAAACTAAAGATATAAATAATAAACTTGATTTTTTAGAAAATAACTTTTCAAATCTTTTACTATCCGTAGTAATACTTTTTCTAATTATTAGCGATGCTTTAGATATTGGTAAAACTATTTTTTTATCAATAATCATAAAAATTAAATGAAAAATTCTTTGTAGATGATTAATTATCCTTTTCATCATCTTCCTCCAATTCAATTTCTTCTTCTAATAATATTTCTCGTTTTTGTTGTAATTCGTCAAATAAAATCATTCTAACTTCATCCACGGACACATTATACTTTAATTCACCATTCAAAGCTAATGATATACGTCCTGTTTCTTCAGAAACAACAATTGCTATACAATCAGTTTCTTCGCTAATTCCTAAAGCTGCCCGATGTCTTGTCCCTAACCTTTTAACAATCCGCATATCTACACTAGTAGGGAAAACTGCTCCAGCACTAGTAATTTCATCTCCTTGAATAATAACTCCCCCATCATGCAAAGGATTATTAGGAAAGAAAATAGAAATTAATAATTCACTTGAAATATCAGCATATATCTTCTTAGAACGTTCTATATAATCCATTAAACTTATATCTCGTTCTAAAACAATTAAAGCTCCTATTTTTGTTTTTTTCAAATAATCAACAGCTTGAACAATCTCTGATACTAATCGTTCGCGCTCACTAACAGTTAACACTTTATGGCGTCCTAATAATTGACCTTTCCCAATTTGTTCTAAAACGTTTCTAATTTCTGGTTGAAAAATTATAATTAACGCTAAAGGACCCCACATAATAACATATTCTAACAACAAACCTATAGTAATTAAATTAAACCAATCACTAATTAATTTAATGATAAAAATAAAAACAATTCCTTTAAATAAAAGACTCATTTTTACATTATTACGCATGCTTTTTAAAATAAAATAAAAAACAAGCCACACTAATGAGACATCAATAATTTTTCTAATTGTTGAAATAATTAAATCAAATGTCATAACGATACCTCCATTATATACTATTATTGTGTTTAATTAAAGCTACTAAATAAAAGCCACCGAGCAAAACAATGCTAAGCACTATTCCACCCACAATAAAAGGAAAAACATTTCCAATTTTAAAAGCTGAACCAATTTGATTAAGGAAACCTTGATTAATAGGTTGCTTTAAATCAAACTCTAATTCTACATTTTTAACGACATTATCCTTATCATAATACCAACTATAAAGATTTTGTTCTTGATTAATGTAATCCGCATTAGTAACTGTAACATAATAGGGAATAGAAATGGTTAAAGTAATTTTTTCAAATAAAACTTCTGATTCTTCATCATTTATAAAAAAATCATTGTTATCAGCAATTGCTTTAAAATTAATCATCACTAAATTATCATAATAAGGATCATTAGTTATTTCTATTTCGTTAAATAATTCATTTAATACCGAATAATCATTACCCACTGCTTGAAAATGATTATAAGAACGAGTAGCTACAACTCTAGAATCTATATCATCTATCTTTTTATTAATTTCATATTCGTTAGCACTATAATTATTACCTAATTGATAAATTGTATCATTAATAAAATTATCTATTGAGTTATTATATGAATAAATAACATTATTACTTTCAATAAAAGTTATTTCTTCTTTAACTGATAAATCTTTATCAAACTCAAGATGATATTCAGCTTCACAACCTACTGTTACGAGAAGTAATCCCAAGAGAAACCATAATTTTAATTTTCTCATTAATACCCATCCCTTCTTATCCAATTAAATTATATCATATGTTTTATCTTTTTTATTAATTTTTAAAAAGTATTATTTTTCTAAATGTTTTTTTCTTTTCACTAATTCATCATCGGCAAAAATAATTACCTTATTATCCCTTTTAACTAGTTAAACATTTTAAAAAATAAAAACCCTTATAGAATAAGGGATGTTTTCTTCTGGAGCGGATGAAGGGAATCGAACCCTCGCAGTCAGCTTGGAAGGCTGAGGTTCTACCATTAAACTACATCCGCAATACAAAACAATTATACTTTTTTTATTTGCTTTTGTCAATTGATAATTATTATGATAAAATTCTATAAAGGTGATAAATAATGATTAAATTACTAGCAACTGATTTTGATAACACCTTATTTAAAGGTGATGATTATCAAAAAAATATCATGAAAATTAATAAATTTGTTAATAGAGGAAATTTATTAATAATTGTGACGGGCCGTCACATAAACCACTTATTAGCCGATATTAAAACTAAAAATCTAAAATATAATTATTTAGTTTGTAACGATGGTGGAATTATTTTCGATCATCAATTAAAAATAATCTATCAAAAAAACATTCCTCAATCATTAGTTAAACCTATCATAGATTTATATAAAAATGATCCTTCAATAAGTGATTGGTTCATCGATGCTGGTACTTTTACTACTAACAACATAAATAATCCGGCAAATGGATTAATAGGAAAAATAACGGACTTTAAAAAAGCTGAACTATTGCTTAATATAATAGAAACTAACTATAAAGAAGTACATGGCTATATAAGCGAAAGATTTATAAACATAACAGAAAAAAATGTTACTAAAGGGGAAGCTATTAATATAATAAAAAAGCTTCATCAAATAAATAACAATCAAATTTATACTATTGGAGATAATATAAATGATATTTCAATGTCCATTTATAATAGTTATTGCATTAAAAATAGTAATCCAAAATTAAAAAAAGTATGCCAAGGGGAATACGATACCGTTTATCAATTAATTGATGATCTTTTGGTAAATAAAATATAAGTTGAAAACATCTTTTTAATTTTGTTTTGTCAAATTTACCTATCATTTTTTACCTTATAAAAAACATTTAAAATCAGTAATAGTATCCATAAATGATAGTATAATCTTAAAATACATGCCCCAGCAATATTCTTATTTTTCTATTTATCTTTTTTTTAAAAAAACTGCAGCTGTAGTATTATCTTTTCCGCCTATTATTTTATCATAATATTCTAATGAATCTAATGTTTTATTAATCGAATTAAATAATAATGATTGATCTACAATAACTTCTGATAAACAATTATCATATTGAAACCTATCTATCAAATCCTTTAATTTATCTTCTGGCAAACAATCAGAAACCCCATCAGTAACTAATAATATATTATCATATTCGCTATTATATAAAGCAATATTTTCCATTTTAATCATTGGCTTAATTCCCCCTAAACAAGAACTAATTAAATGGTTTTGTTGATGAAATCTTATATCGTCCTTATTTTTAATTATACCTCTTAAATATAAATCATAACAAGGAGAATGATCATTAGTAATTTGTTCAAAATTATTTTTATAATAAAGATAAATTCTTGAATCTCCAATATTAGTAAAAAAGGTATTCTTTTTACAAATTACAGCTAAAGCTAAAGTGGTCCCCCCTTTAATACAAACTTTTCTTATCAACGAATCAACTTCATATAATTTTGTTTTTAATTCTTTACATACCTTAGCCTCACTATAATAATAAGATAAAGGCAAATTATCAAACCATTTTATTATTTCAAGTAAAGCTAAATTACTAGCTATTTCCCCATAAGAAAGCCCACCCATTCCATCAGCCACAGCTAACAATTTGAAATCTATATTATTAACATGTTCAAGCAAAAGGACTGCATCTTCTTGATTCTTTCTTATAATTCCAACATCTGAACAAGCGTTCATATTATGCAACACATATTTAACCCTCTTTAAAAAACGTTGTTGATTATTAATTATATCAGCTCTAGAGGATGATAAAAAAGTATTCATATTCACCTACCTATCAATAAAATAATAAAAATATTAGATTATTATTATTACAAATAAAAATTTTCGCAAAAATAAACCTTAATATTTTAATTTATATTTCATTTCTTTTAATGGAGGGGCTAACAGGATTTGAACCTGCGCTCAAAGATTTGCAGTCTTATGCCTTACCACTTGGCTATAGCCCCATTTACAATATATATTATAACATAAAATAATTTTTATAAAATACTATTATAGTATATTAAAAAATTATTTCTTTTGATACTCTTAAATAACATCCCGAGTTTGATAGTTAAAAAAATAATAAAAACTTAAAAAGTTATATAAAATATGACTTTTTTTGTTGCATTTTTTCCAAAACTGTGTTACACTATTATTAGTATATGAATATATGGAGGCGCGAAATGGCAAGTATTTTTTTAGATTGTTTTAAAAATACGGGAAAAGATTATTTAAGAATTGTTGAAGGATATTATTTTAAAAAACCTGATGGTAAAGCTACTGTTAAAAGAAGGACTATTAAAAATCTTGGCTCCTTATCAAAATTTGATGATAATCTTGGGGATGGATTATTATTAAGATTAAGAGAAAAATTTAAAAATAAAGAATTAGATATAGGTATGCCTTATGAAGAATTAAATATTCCTAAAGTAAAAACAACAATTAAAAATATTGAAAAAGAATTAAAATTAAAAAATCTTGGTTATTTTTTCTTAGAATCTTTATATAATCAATTAGGAATAGCTGAAGTTTTATCACAATATAAAAGTGATTCTAAAATAAAATATGATCTTAATGGTTTAACTAAAACATTAGTATTTGGCAGAATTTTAAATCCTCAAAGTAAAAAGGCAACATTTTTAAATAAGGATAACTATTTATTTCCTATTACAACTTCAGTTAAGGAAAAAGAAATATATCGTACATTAGATATTTTAAATGAAAAATCAATATCGATTCAAAAAAGAATAAATACTAGAATTAACCAGTCTTCAATTGAAAGAAAAACTAATTTAACTTATTATGATGTTACTAATTATTATTTTGAAACAATGTATGGTGATGAAGATACTTATAAAGTGAATGAATTAGGAGAAGTTATATTAGATAAAAAAAGCAAACCAATAATTGTTAAAAGTGGGCTAAGAAAAAGAGGAGTAAGTAAAGAAAACAAACCTAATCCTATCGTAGGGATGGGATTGCTTATTGATAATAACGGATTACCAGTTTCCTATGATATTTTTCCTGGTAATATGCAAGATAAAACAACTTTTAAAAAGATTATAAATAAAACAATTAACAATTTAGAATTAAACAAAGTAGTTGTCGTTGCTGATAATGGAGTATACTCACAAGAAAATATGTATTTATTAGCAATTAAAGAGAATGGATACATAATTTCTAAATCAGTAAAAAAACATTGGAATACCAAACCAAAAGAATCAGAAGAAGTAAGTTTAAGAGAATGGGCTTTAAAAGAAAAGGGTTACAATTATATAAAAAATAGTGATGACATTATAATCTTTAAATCAAAATCTAAAATTTATGATAAGGAATTAAAAGATAAAGAAGGAAATAAAATAATTATTAAAGAAAAGCAGATCGTTTTTTGGAGTAAAAAACATTACGAAAGAGAATTAAAACAAAATGAAGAGTTCATGAAATATTTAGAAGCTTGTAAAGACAAGCCTAACAAATTAAAGGATAGACAAAGAAAAAGTCAAGATTTTCTAAAAGTTTTACAAACAGATAAAAAAACAGGAGAAGTTCTAAAAACAAAACCTTTAGTAATTTTATTAGATAATAAAATTAAGAAATATAAAGAAACAATGGGATTTTATTCAATTGTAACAAATGAGATTGATTTATCAGATCAAGAAATAATTAATAGATATCGTGGGTTATCAAGAATAGAAGATTCATTTAGAATAATTAAAAACGATTTAGAAGGAAGACCAATTTATGTAAGAACAGAAGAACATATAAATGCTCATTTTTTAGTTTGTTTTATGGCTTTGTTGATTACAAGGATAATTCAGTATAAAGTTTTAAAATACTTAGGTAAATCAACATTAAATACTGAAGGTTGGACACAAGGTATTACTGCAGAAAAAATGAAAAAATCATTAATTAATTTTCAAGTTAATCATATTGGAGATGGTTATTATCAAATAACAAAAGAGGCTAAATATATAAATTTAATTAAAAAGTCTATAGGGCTTGATGAAAAATTAGGCTTATCTAGTTTAAACGAAATAAAGTCATATAAAAATTTAATTTCATCAAAAAATTTATAATTACATATGATAAGAATAGTATATTATAAAAAAACAAGACTAAACCTTGTATTTATATGGGTTAAACCTTGTTTTTTATTTTTTTAACTGTCAAACTCGGGTTATAACATAAAATAATTTTTATAAAATACTATTATAGTATATTAAAAAATTATTTCTTTTGATACTCTTAAATAACATTTAATAAATTCATTATAAATAATAGATATAAATAAAAATAGAGTAATATTTACTCTATTTCAATTAATTTTTTATTTGCATTTTCTAATTGTTTTTTAGGAAAACTTACTTTTAAAGTACCTTCATCAAAATTAGCTTTAATTAATGATTCATCAATGTCACCAACATAGAAGCTTCTTTTATATTCGCCATAATATCTTTCTTTTCTAATGTACTTTTTGCCTTTATTTTCATCTTCTTCTTCAGTTGATTCTTTTCTTTGGGCATTAATGTTTAGATATCCTTTATTATAATCGATTTTAATGTCTTTCTTTTTAAATCCAGGAATATCTACTTCAATGATATAATTATTATCTTCTTCATAAATATCTGACCTCATTATATCAATTGATCTTATGGCTGGCACATCAAATAAATCATCAAATATTTCCCTAAAAAAAGTATTCTTGGGTACTAAATGCATATTAACACCTCCTATTTATAATTATATTTAATATTTTTTAAATTGTCAATACTTTTTTGGCACTTTCGTCGTTTAAGTGCTAATTTATTGCTTGTTACTATTATTATATTGTTTTTTTATTAAAATATAACTAAAACAAAGAATAATATTACTTTCTTAAAAAACAATCTATTTCAAAGCTTGCCTCTTTAATTATGTTTTTATTTGGATCTAACCAAATAATTTTTTTATTTTTTTTAAACCAAGTCATTTGCCTTTTAGCAAATTTTTTAATCGCTTGATAAAGCTCATCATAAAAAGATTGAAAAGAAGCAAATTTTCCTTCAATATACCACAAAGTATAACGATATTCTAAACCTAGATCATATAAAAATTTTCTATTAATACCTTTGTTTAATAAATCTTCAACTTCTTTAATTAAACCTTCTTTAAGGCGAGCGCTTAATCGTTGTTCAATTCTTTCATGTAAGGTTTCTTTGGGCCATAATATCCCTAATTCTAAAACATCAAATTGAGGATTTAATTCTTGGTCTTCTAAACCAATGCCGGCTTCTATTTTTTCTATAGCCCTAATTAATCTTCGTTTGTTTTTAACATCTATTTTAATTGATTCCATTCTTACTCTTTGTTTTAACATATTACTAAGTTCTTCGACACTTTTTGTTTCTAACTTAGCTCGTAATGATTTGTCAATTTTTAAAGAAGAAAATTGATAACCTTCGACAACTGCTTTAATATATAAACCTGTTCCTCCTACTAAAAAAGGAGTTTTTCCCCTTTTAATTATATCTTTAATAATTAAAAGAGCTTGTTGTTGAAAAGCCGCTACTGAAAAAGGCTTCAATGGTTTTAAGATATCAATCATATAATGAGGAATACCCTTTGCTTCTTTCTTTTTTACTTTACCGGTTCCTAAATCTAGCCCTTGATATATTTGCCTTGAATCAGCTGATACAATTTCTCCATTATATTTTTTAGCTAATTCAATGCTAAGTGATGTTTTTCCTGAAGCATTAGGTCCTAAGATAACAATTAACTTTGGTAAAGACACTTTCTCACATCCTTATTTACACTTTTAGACAATAAATGATAAAAAATAATAAAAAAGCTTGCTTTTTGCTTTTTTCAGTGCTAATATGAAGTTGTAGGTTTCCAAAAACACAATTGGGATAAGTGAGGATAACTTTTATAAGTTTATCCAACAAATTAAGTGTACCTATACTTACAAGCTTTTATCAATTTGTAATCTCCTATTAATTTAGGTTAATTACTGTAGCTTATCCCTAGCATTTAAAAATGCTAATGTTAAAAGCTTGGTATAGATTGGAAATCTACTTTTTTATTTGAATTTTAAAGCAATTGAAAACTATTATTAAATAGTTTTTTTATTTATTTCTTTAATAATAGTTTCTATTTTAGCGCCTTCTTCTAAAGAAATATCATAAACAAATTCTAAATCGGGCATTTTTCTTAAGTTTATTTTTCGCTGACAAAGTTTATTCTTTATAAATCCTTTCCCTTGGTTTAAATCTTTTTCTATTATAGTTCTTTTTTTACCAAAAAGAGTAGTAAAATATACTTTAGCATACCCTAAATCATTAGAAATTTTAACATCCGTAATAGTAACCGTCTTTAAAGCTTGATTATGCATTTCATTAGCAATGATATAACTTATTTCTTGATGTAATAAACTAGCTAAACGTTCTTTTTTTATTCCCATTTTTTTCACCTTTTTATTTCGACAATTTGATAAGCTTCAATAATATCTTTTTCTTTTAAATCATTATAATTTTCAATAGTAATCCCACATTCAAAGCCTTCTTTAGCTTCTTTAATCGCATTTTTTTCTCGTTGTAATGATTTTATATGACCATCATAAATAACTATGCCATCTCTAATAATTCTAGCTTTAACATCTGTTTTAATAACACCTTCTATAACATGGCACCCCGCAATTATCCCAACTTTAGAAAATTTAAATAATTTTCTAATTTCAGCTTGGCCTAATGTTTTTTCTTCATAAAGAGGATCTAACATTCCTTTCATAGCATCTTCAATATCATCTACTACTTTATAAATTATATTATATAATCTTATTTCTACTTTGGATTCTTTAGCTATCTTTAAAGTTTCATTATTAGGTTTTACATTAAAACCAATAATAATTGCTAGTGACGCCTTAGCTAAAACAACATCATTTTCAGTAATTGTTCCAGTCCCACTATGAATAATATTAACTTTAACCCCTTCAACATCTATCTTTTCTAAAGCGTTTTTAATAGCTTCTTCAGTCCCTTTAACATCTGTTTTAATAATAACCTTTATTTCTTTAATTCCTTCTTGAATATTTTCAAATAAAGATTCTAAAGAAATGTCAGTAGTTGATAATGATTTCTTTAATTTTGCTTTTTGCCTTCTGATATCAGCGATAGAGCGAGCTTGTTTCTCGCTTTCAAAAGCCATAAATTTGTCTCCAGCTGTCGGAATATCATTTAAACCAGTTACCGTTACCGGCATTGAAGGTGGCGCTTCTAAAAGATGATTAGCTAAACTATCAGTTAGGGTTCTTACCTTTCCATAAGTATGACCTACAACAATAGGATCCCCTAATCTTAAAGTCCCATTTTGAATTAATAAAGTTACCATAGGACCAACTTTTTTATCTAATTTAGCTTCAATAACTGAACCCATTGCATAACGATTAGGATTAGCTTTTAATTCTTCCATTTCGGCTACTAAAAGAATACTATCTAATAAATCTGAAATTCCTTCTCCAGTAAGGGCTGATAATTTAACAAAAATTACTTCTCCGCCCCATTCTTCAGGAGTTAAACCTTCTTCAGCTATTTCAGCCATTACTTTATCTATATTAGCTTCTTTTTTATCTATTTTATTAATAGCTACTATAATGGGAACCTTAGCTGCTTTAGCATGATCTATTACTTCTTTGGTTTGGGTCATTACCCCATCATCAGCTGCTACAATAATAATTATAATATCAGTAACACTAGCCCCTCTAGCTCTCATTTCAGTAAAAGCAGCATGACCAGGAGTATCAATAAAAGTTATCTTTTGGTTATGCCAAGCTACTTGATAAGTCCCAATATGTTGGGTTATTCCCCCCGCTTCACCCGATGTCACATTAGCTTTTCTAATCTTATCTAACAAACTAGTTTTACCATGATCAACATGACCCATAATAGTAACCACTGGTGGTCTAGTTACTAAATTAGTTTCATCTTCAGCTAATTCTAACTTCTCAAAATTAATTTCATCTTGAGTTTCTTCCCTTTTTAAAATCATGTCATAATCGATAACTAATAATTCGGCTTCATCAAAAGAAAGATTACTATTTATATTAACCATAACCCCTAATTTAATTAACTTTTTAAGTAATAATAACGGATCTTCATTTAAAGAAGTCGCTAAATCAGTAACCGTCATTTTTTCTTTATAAATTACAATGTTTTTTTGATTAGTTGGTAGATTAGACATTAATTTTTCTTTATTTTTATACATTGCTTTTCGTTTGTCAATAAAATCATCAGTTACTTTAACTTGTTTTTTCCTTAACTTTTCTTTTTTTAATTCATCGTTAACTTTTAATTTAGCTTCTGAAATAATAGCTAAAGTATCAGCATCAGTTAATACTTCCTCATCATCAACAAAAGCATTATCTAAATCAATAATAGCCTCTTCTTCTAAAACATCATTTTCATCTGCTACCTTAATTTTCAATTCCTGACATTTCTCTAACACTTCAGCTACTGATTTTTTAATATCAAAAGCATATTCTGCTACCGTCATCATTAATATCACCTGCTTTCTTATTTTAAGCCTATGTTTTTAAATTATTTATATATTCTTCTAACTCTTCATATATACAATCAGGGATAGAAATTCCTAGACTCTTTTCTAAAACCTTACTTTTTTTAGCTTTTTCTAAAACTGCAAATTCTTTTTTTAAGTAAGCTCCTCTACCATTAGCTTTGCCACTTAAATCAACTAACACTTGCTGATTATTATTTTTTACAATTCTAATTAAATCTCTTTTAGGATGTTTTTCCTTAGTAACGACACAACTTCTAAGAATTATTTTCTTCGTCATCCTCTTCCTCCTTGATTTGGTTTAAATCAATGCCTTCTTCTTTAATTTGCTCTTTAGTTTTAATATCAATTCGATAATGAGTAAGACGAGCTGCTAAGCGTACATTTTGACCCTTTTTCCCAATTGCTAATGATAAATCATCACCATCCGCTACTACTAAAGCCATTTTCTTCTTAGGATCAGTTATATAAATTCTCAACCCTTTAGCTGGACTTAAAGCATTGGCAATAAACTTAGCTGGATCTTTATCATATAAAATAAGATCAATTTTTTCTCCTCTTAATTCTTCAATTACTCGATTAATTCGTTCTCCTTTTTCTCCAATACAAGCTCCAATAGGATCAATTTTATCATTTTCTGAATAAACAGCTATTTTGCTCCGCTTACCGGCATCACGAGCGACACTATAAAGATTTATAACTCCTTCTTGTAACTCGGGTATTTCTAATTCTAATAAGCGTTTAACAAAGCCATAATGAGACCTCGACAAGGTAATCCTTGGCCCCTTAGGGCTATTTTCTATTTTGCTAATATAAACCCTGATTGATGAACCCATCGTTATCTTTTCTCCGGGTATTATTTCTCTTTTTGATAAGGTCCCATGAGCTCTTCCTAAATCAATATAATAATTATGAACATCTTCTCTAGAAACATTTCCCAATACTAATTCATCTTGCTTACTATTGAATTCCTCCATAATACTTTCTCTTTCCGCTTCTCTAATTCTTTGCATAAGTACTTGTTTAGCCGTAGAGGCCGCTACTCTCCCAAATTCTTTAGGAGTTATTTCTTCTTCGATTATTTCTCCGATTTTTATATCAGGCTTTAACTCTTTAGCGACCGTTAAAGTTACTTCCGTCTTTTCATCATTAATTTTATCAACTACTGTTTTAAGCGCTAATACTTTTATTTCCCCTGTTTTTTTATTTATATCTACTTTAACATTAGTTAAAGTATCAAAATTTTTCTTATAAGCCGTTGTTAAAGCTAATTCCATAGCCTGCCAAATTACATCTTCATCAATATTTTTTTCTTCCACAATTAAATTAATTGCTTTAATAAAAGCTTTTACATCCATGTTATTACTCTCCCTTCACCTTTGAACAAACATCTAAAATATATTTTTCCGGTAAAAAATCAGCCTTATCAAGTAAAGGATTAATAATTTTAGTAGCTGCAACGCAATCATCAAGATCAATATTAGGTTCCTTATCAACAATAATTCTTAAAAATTGTTGTTTATTTTTCACCTCATATAATATTTCATCTACTTTGATGCCTATTTGTTGCAAAGGTTCTTTAATTAAGACTAAAATTGATTGTTTCATCTTTTTTAATCCTTTCTAATTTTAAAAAGTGAGAAACTCTCACCCTCGGCTCATCTTTTAAATTATACCATAAAATTATCTGATAACCTAAATTTTTCACATAAAAAAGTATCTTTTTAGCCAAAAGTTCGCTATAATAAAATAAGTACAGGAGGCTTCAAGATGCATAAACGAACTAAAGGAATTATCTTTTTAATAGCTTTTTTCATTTTATTACCTTTGATGATGATAACTCAAACGGTTCAAAACTTAGAAGATAATTTAAAAATAATTTATCTTATAACCCTCAACTTATTATTTTTAGGTTTATTATTAGGAGCTTATTATCATGAATTTGTAAATTATATTCTTGATTTTAAACTAAAATGGAAAAAACATTTAAAACTAGGTTTAAAATGCTGGGGCTGGGGATTATTAATAATGATGGTTTCTAATGGGGTCATTAACAGTTATGGGCCTAGCGATATCGCCCAAAATGAAGAAGCAGTTCGTCATATGTTAGAAACATTCCCTTTATTTGTTGCTTTTTCCACTATTATCTATGCCCCCTTAACCGAAGAAATAATAAATCGCCAAATATTAAAAGATTTAATTAAAAACAAATGGAAATTTATAATTAGTAGCGCCTTATTATTTAGTGCCTCACATGTAATTCCTTCTTTTTCTTCTAATTGGGATTTATTATATATTATTCCCTATGGAGCCTTAGGTTTCGCTTTAGCTTATATTTATTATCAAACTAATAATTTATTAATACCTATTTTATTTCATGCTCTTCATAATGGCATCTTAATTATTCTTTATCTAATTGTTTTTTAGGAGGTAGTTAATGAAAAAGAAAAAATTAAAACTTCACTTTAAGTTCTTAATCTTCTTTAGTATTTTATTAGTTAGTATTCTTTTATGGGCGAGATTTATAGGTACTAGGGGTTTAATTATCAAAGAATATAAACTTACTAGTGCCCATTTAGCACCTCATTTTCACGGGCTTAAAATAGTTCACTTTAGTGATCTTCATTATGGAAGAACCATCAAAAAACAAGAATTAATACACATTGTCAATAATATTAATTTGTTAAAACCTGATTTAGTTTTTTTTACTGGAGATTTAATCGATAAAGATATAATTTTTAGCCCTGATATAGAAAAAACCGTTATTAAACAACTCCAAAAAATAAAAGCCACTTACGGAAAGTACGCAATTAGTGGTAATCATGATTTTTATTTGAATTCTTACCATGAGCTTTTATTAGAAAGTGATTTCATCAACCTTAATAACAATTGCGATATTATTTACAATCATTATTATGAAAAGCTTTATATCGGAGGAATTGAATCTGAAATTAAAGGAAAACCTAATATTAAAGAGGTAATAACTTGTTTTAACGAAGAAGAAATTGATAATAATTATAAAATATTACTAATGCATACTCCTGATACATTTGATAATATTAAAAAATATCATTTTGATTTAGTTTTGGCTGGCCATTCTCATAACGGTCAAGTAAGATTACCTTTTGTTGGTAAGCTAATCACCCCTCTTGGGGCTAAAAAGTATTATGAAGCCTATTATAAAATTGATAATACTGATTTCTTTATCTCAGGAGGTCTTGGCACCTCAACTATCAATTTTAGATTGTTTAATCCCCCTTCTTTAAACTTTTATCGTTTAACTAAAAAATAATTCAAAACCATTCTTATTTTTCATCATTTATTAGGATAAAGTATCCTTTCTTATTCTTTTATCATACAATAATTTGAAAGGAGAATTTTTATGTTTGGAATGGGAGGTCGCCCTTTCTATGGCCCTTTTAGAAGAAGATTTGGCTTTGGTGGTTTTGGCTTACCTTTCGCTTTAGGTGCCTTAACTGGAGCTTTCTTTAGCCCACCTTACTTTTATAGTCCTTTTCCCTTTTATTCACCATATGGTTATTACTAGTCAATAATAATTTACATCTTGAAAGATACCTTTTTAAATAGAGGTATCTTTTATTAAAGGCAAATCAATAATAACCATTGTTCCTTTATTTAATTTGGATTCATATTTAATAATTCCATGATGTTCAGCTATTATTTCCCTTGAAAGTTTAACCCCTAAACCCGTTCCATTCTTTTTAGTAGAATAAAACGCTTCCCCAACCCTCTTTAAAACTTCTTTACTCATTCCTTCTCCGTTGTCAATAATAAAAATACTTATCTTCTTATTCCTTTTCTGAACTTTTAATTTAATAACTCCCTTTTTAACCGCTTCTGTTGCTTCAATCGCATTCTTTATAAGATTAATAAATACCTGCTTTAAACGATTATAATCCCCTTTAATATAAAGTTCTGTATCTTCCATTTCGGTTATAAATATCATTTTATGAGCTTTTATTAATTCCTTACCAATATCACTTACATCTTCTAATAAAACTGATAAATCCAAGGTTCTTTTAACTACTTTTAATTTAGTCAAATTTAAAAAGTCATTCATTAACATTAAAGTTCTTTCAATTTCTTGCTTAATTATTGGAATAAATCGTCTGAGTTGAGATTTATTATTAATATCTAACATATCCAAATATCCTTTACAAACAGCAATAGGGTTTTTTATCTCATGGGTAATTTTAAATAAAGAATCCCTTAATTGATTTTCCTTTTTTAATTGCTGGATAGTTATATGTAAATTAGCCATCGTTTCACCCTTTTTTAACAATAAATAAATAAAAATAAGTAAAAAATAATAAACCATTAATAACAAAAGAAGTGACGAAGAAGATATCGTAAGTATAGATTGATTTAATAAATAAAAATAAAGGAAAATTATTTTTATTATTACCAAAAAGTTAATTGTTTTAATATCCTTTACCCGATAATAAGTTAATATTAAATAACTGATAAAATAAATAACTAATTCACTTAACCCAAGCAAAGGATTAAAGTTAAAATAAATACTGTAACTACTAAAAATAAGAATTGATATAATTAAAGCTGTAAAAGGACGTTTCTTTAAATAAGCTAAAAACAAAGGAATAGTAAGCAAAGTTAACTTTAAATCCATAGTAACTAAATCAATTTTGAAAATTAAATAAAGCATTGTATACAACCCTAAAGCAAAAAATAAAGCCTCGTTCTTTTCCTTATTATCCTGTTGATAAATAATAAGTAAAAAATAGCTAAATAAAGGAAATAGAATAAAGATACTAGTTATTAAAATTATTTCAAAGTTATTCATTTTAAGCCTCCCTATTAATTAAATAATAAAATAAAGAGATGCTGAATTTTGTCGAAATATGAAAAATAAAACAAAAAAATAGCATTTATACTGCTATTTTTTGATTAAATCATCAATATATTTTTTAAGTCTTTCCGTTTCTTTTCCTAAAATTATTTTTAATTGATTATCTATTTCTACAATTCCCCTAGCACCTAATTTTTGAATAGCTTCCTTATTAGCTAAAGATACATCTCTTAAAGTTACTTTAAAACGAGACAAATTAACTTCAACACTAATAATATTATTTTTACCACCTAATAATTCAACTAATTTATTAGCTTCAATATGAAAATCTTTCTTACTAACTTTCACAATAACAAAAGCAGCTAATAAAAGTACTACAATAATAATAGCATATTGAAATAACATTTTCTCACCTCGTCCTTATTATACCTTAAAAGCAATAATTTAACTAGCTTAAAAATTTTTAATATAACAAAAAAGCAATATTTAGGTTTAAGTTATACACTAATCAAACGATTGAGAATATTCTATTATTGAAATATAAAAAAGGGGTGGAATATATGGGCGAAAGCAACCATGATTGTGGATGCATAGCTGAAATTCTAAAGACTATACTAATTTTGCAAAAGAAAGCTTCAGCTTTCGAATGTAAAATAGATAGTTGTGATAGAAAAACTTTAGGTTGTACTTATGAATGTAACTATAACACAAGGCCAATTCAATTATTCTCATGTTGTCTCTGTGGTAATAATCCTATTTCAATGCCAACCAATAAGGGATTAATTAATGATGAAACCACTTATGCTAATGTCTTTAGAATTGAAAAACTAGACAACTGCTGTGCTACATTTAGAGTCTTAATTAATGATGAAACTGATGGATTTATAGCTACTAATTCATTATTTACTTTAGATCTACGCTGCATTTGTGCTATTAGATGTCTAGATGATACCTTCGTCGAAGGTGTATGCTAAAAAAGACCAAATGGTCTTTTTTTAATACTCTATCCTTTTAATATCTTCGATTGGAATATATTCTTCATCAAGCGTAATTAATTTATTATCAATTTCCCCAATTACTTCCTTTTTTAGTTTCTTACCATCTTTAGTATATATCCAAGCTCCTATTTTATAAATATAATAAGGCGAATTAAACATTTCTTTAATCTTTAAATTAACATTAAAATCATCTTCATCATTACTTTTATAAACATTATTATAATTAGAATCTTCCTTTTTTCTTAATGACATAGCCGAATAGAATATATTATTATTATTTTTAAACTGTTTTTTTATTTTATTAACATAAACTTCAGGAAGTTTTCGTTTCATAAAATCACACCTATCTTTTGTTTTATTTTATGCATCATCTTTTTAAAAGTTTCTTATAGTTTAAAAGCTTAATGACTATAATATAATTGAAACAGGTGATTAGATGAATTTAGACCGTTACAAAGTAGAATATGGTATTTTAATCCCTTTATTTATTCTAGCTATAATAAGTGTGGTTAGTATCTATAGTGCTGAAGACTTATTACTCGAAGAGAACTATTTAGCTTTAAAACAAGCTATATGGTTTAGTTTAGGCTTTTTAATAGCTTACTTAATAATGACTATTGGTAATCGTTTTTTTATTAAAAACATATGGCTTTTCTATGGCTTAGGAATTTTAAGTTTAGGGTTGTTATTAATTATTGGCAAACCAATTAATGACTCTAAATCATGGTTTAATTTATTTAATTTGGGAACTATTCAACCTAGTGAATTTGTTAAAATTATTCTTATCTTAACCATCGCTAAAATATTAGATCATTTCTATAAACAAAATGAATTTCCAACTATTAAACAAGAATTTAAATTATTATTAAAAGTTAGCCTTATCTTCTTTGTTCCCGCCTTATTAACCTTTTTACAACCCGATACTGGAATTGTTATTATTTATTTAATTATTACCTTATCTATGCTATTAGTAGCCGGCATTAGATGGCAATGGTTTTTATCTTTATTTATTGTTATTAGTTTATTGCTTGGACTTTTTATTGGTTTATATTTTATAAATAGCGATTTATTTATTTCTTTATTTGGAACTAATTTCTTTTATCGAATGGATCGTTTATTAGATTGGCAAAGTGGAAGTGGCATGCAATTAAGTAATGCCTTAATTGCTATTGGAAGTGCTAAAATGTTTGGTTTTGGGATTAGAAAAACACCCATTTATTTTCCAGAACCTCATACTGATTTTATTTTCTCCGTTTATGCAAATAATACTGGTATCTTTGGAACAATGTTTTTAATAATGATAATTATTTATTTTGATTTAAAATTAATAAATATCGCTATCAAAAGTAATAAAAAAATTAACAAATATATAATGGGTGGAATTATTGGAATGTTAGTTTACCAACAAATACAAAGTATTGGCATGAATATTGGATTATTACCAATCACTGGTATAACTTTACCCTTTATTAGTTATGGAGGCTCTAGTTTAATTAGTTATATGATAATGGCCGGCATTATCTTTAATCTTTCTAATGAAACAATTAGATTTAGAAATTTAAAATAATTCTTAAATTTAAAAACCCTTATAAAATAAGGGTTGTTTTTATATCTGGTGGAGAATAAGGGATTCGAACCCTTGGCCTTCTGCTTGCAAGGCAGACGCTCTAGCCAGCTGAGCTAATTCCCCAAAGAATGAAAAGGCTAGTAGGCACTCAAGCCTTCTCAAAGAAAACTACAACTTATATAAGTTGCAGTATCATCATAGCATAATTATATTAAAAAAACAATAAATAACTATCTTATTTCTTGATTTCCATAAACACTGGTAAAATTATTGGTTTTCTACCTGTTTCTTCTAATAAATAAGGTAATACTTCTTGAATAATAATTGTTTTTAACTCACTATAAGTTATTTTTTTATTTTTTAAATTTTTCTTAATGATTGAATCAGTCATATTCTCAATTTTAGTTAATAAAGCTTCGTTTTCGTTTACTAAAATAAAACCTCTAGTAATAACATGAGAATGACCTAATAAAACTCGCTTATTTACTTCTATATTAGCGATAATAACCAAAATTCCATCATTAGCCATAATGTGACGATCTTTAATTACAATATTACCAACATCTCCTATTCGATTACCATCGACATAAATATCAGAAACAGGAATCATTTTACCCTTTTTAACAACTCCATTACTAATTGATAATGATTGTCCGTTATTTAAAACAAATACTTTATCTTTTGGTATTCCACATTCAATTGCTAAATCCGCATGAGCTTTTAACATTCGATATTCTCCATGATAAGGCATAAAATACTCGGGATTAATTAAGCGAATCATTAATTTTAATTCTTCTTTATTAGCATGACCTGAAGTATGAATTTCATTTAAAGAAGTATTAGTATATACTTCTACCCCTTTTAAATAAAGTAAATTAATAGTATACGCAATACTAGCCCCATTCCCTGGAATAGGGGAAGAAGAAAAAATAACTACATCACCTGGAATTAATTTAATTTGCCGATGAGCACCACTAGCAATTCTCGATAAAGCTGACAAAGGTTCTCCTTGAGAACCCGTACATAGTAATACTAATTTATCATTTGGCATATGATTAGCCTCTTCACTACTAACAAAGATATTTTTACTATCAATATAACCACCTTGAATAGCTATTTCAATTGATGATTCCATACTTCTTCCAAAAACAGCTACTTTACGGCCATTTTGACGACAAGTTTCTATAATATGCTTTAAACGATAAATATTAGAAGCAAAAGTTGCTATAATAATACGACCTTCACAATGAGTAAATATATCACCTAAAGCTTCATCAACTCGTGATTCACTAATTGATACCCCTTCAATCAAAGCATTAGTACTATCACTTAATAATAACTTCACTCCTTTTTGACCGATATTAGCCATTTTATGAATATTAGCTGCTGGTCCAATCGGAGTCCAATCAAATTTAAAATCACCTGTTAAAACAATCGTTCCATTAGGTGTATTAACCGCCATCCCATGAGAATCCGGAATTGAATGAGTAGTATTAAAAAATTCTATTTCTAAATATTTAAATTTTATTTTAGTGTTTTCATTATAAACACTAATGTTTTTATATTTTATTCTTTTCTCTTCTAATTTCTTTCTGATTAACGAAGTTGCTTGTTTTGGAGCGTATATAATCGGTATTTTTATCGTTTGTAGTAAAAAGGAAATTGCCCCAATATGATCCTCATGACCATGAGAAATAATTAAAGCTTTTATTTTATCTTGATTTTTTAATAGATAAGCAAAATCAGGAATAACATAATCAATCCCCATTAATTCATCTTGAGGAAACATTATTCCAGCATCAATAATAATAAGTTCGTTAAGATGCATAATACAATACATATTTTTGCCTATTTCCCCCAAACCACCTAAAGCGACTACCTGAGTATCGCTATTGTTAAATATTTTCATCCTATCTCCTTTCTATATAATTTTCAAATAAGAAAAAAAGATTAACCTTTACCAATTATAATCTTTTTTTATTTTTTTGTCCATCTTAAAGTTGAATTTAAAATTAATAAATTAATTTGTTTTTTATAGCATAAGGTAATATTTTGTTTTTTAAAGTGTTAGATAACAAAGTCTGATCATCGTTAATACCAAACCACATAAAAGCTTCAATCTCTTCAGAAGTAGTAGTTTTACCGCCTAACTCACCATCATATTGAAAAACATACATATGAATATCAAGTTTAGGATCACTAGTAGCTACTTCCTTAAAATCCATAATAAAACGCAATTTAGACTCATCATAAATAAATTGATTACCAAGTTCTTCTTTGTTTTCTCTAATAGCTGTTTCTAAAGGCGTTTCTCCTTTTTCAATTCGTCCTCCTACCATTTGAAAAGTAGGCCTTTCTCTAGGCTTATCAATTAATAATTTCCCATCTCTAAAAAACATAGTTCCCACTACCCCCACTATCTTTTTGCTCATCATAACTAACCCCTTACTAAAACAAAATATTTTATTAAACCATTTAAAAAGGCGTCCTTAGACACCTTTGTTTTCTTGATTCTCTTCTTCTGGATTATCATTAGCTGATGATATTATTGGTGATTCTGGAATATAAGGATTATACTCAACATTTGGTCCTTCTGATGCATTAACTGGTGATTCATCGACAATATCAATTATTTCTGGTTGTGATGATTCTTGAGGTAACGAATCAGGAACATTAAATGATGGTGCTGAAGTTTCAGGTTTAGCAAGCATATCATCTAAACTCAATGGTGCCTTAGGTGTTACATTTTCAAACCTAGTTGGTTCTTGATTAACTGACATAGAATCAAATTTTGGCCCTTCTGTTGGTTCAATTGGTGTTTGAATACCAGGAGTAACTAAATCTTCATTATTAGTTGGAGCTGATTGCCCAAAAGCATCTAAACGTAAAGTCCCCGGAGTATCAGTAGATAAATTAACTTGGTCCCCCAACGAATCTCCACTAACAGGTACAATAGGTTCTTGATCAACAACTAAAGCATCTGTTGTTGGCATAGCTACCACATCAACTGGATTAATTTTTTCTTGATCCAAAGTGTTAGCTACTTGATTAATCTCACCTGTTGTAATCTCATCAATATTAGCCATCGGTTCCTTATTAAAAGTTCCCTTCTTAGATGCGTCCTTTCTACTAGCTAAAAACCCCACTAAAATAAACAATAAAATAGCAGCTATCCCGATAATATAAATATAATTATCGCCTAAAGTATCGTTTAAATATTCAATTATCCTATCCATATACATTTCCTCCTATCTTAAGGATATCATGATAAATATAATTTTGCAATATATAAATTGCTTTTTCTATTTAAAAGTTATGATAAAAATATAAAAGTTATGATAAACCAAAAAAGTTAATATTTATAACACTATTGACAAGCTTTTAAACTACTTTTTCTTTTACTTGCTAACGCCTCTATAAATGATAAAAATAAAGGATGTGGTTTCAATGGCCGGCTTTTAAATTCAGGATGAAACTGAGTTCCAATATAAAAAGGATGATTAGCTAATTCAATTATTTCGACTAACTCTTGATTAGGTGACATACCTGAAATTATCAAACCTTTAGCTTCTAAAGTATGACGATATTGATTATTAAATTGATAACGATGACGATGACGTTCTGATATTTTTTCCTTTTGATAACAATCATAAGCTTTAGTCCCCTTTTTTATTAAACAAGGATAAGCCCCTAAACATATATCTTCTTTATAATTAAGATTATTATTTCCCCCTCGTTGATAATTTACTTTTTGAATAACTATATTTTTACTATTATAATTATCTCCTTCAATAGTAGCATCTTCTAACCCTAATAATCTAGCAAATTCAATAACTGCTAATTGCATTCCTTGCCCCAAACCTAAAAAGGGAATATGATGCTCCCTAATAAAGCTAATAACTTTAATTTTACCTTCAATACTCTCTAATTCAAAACTATCTGGAATTATAATTCCATCACAAGAAATTAACTCACTTAATTTATTAGGATTAGTTTCATATTCATCTGCATAAATCCAATTAATAACTGGTTTTTTATTATAAAACCAAGCCGCATGCTTAATTGCTTCAATAACCGAAAGATATGAATCTTCTAATACATAATTATCATTTTTGTAACGGGTTCCTAAAATACCTATATTTATTTCATTGCTTACGGTTTTAATCTTTTTTGCTAAAACCGCCCATTCTGCCAATTTTTGATTAGCTTCTTTTATTTCTAACCCTAAAATTTCAATCAACCGATCATCTAAATTCCCTTTTTTAAAATTAAGAGCAATATCATAAATTAATTTAACATCAGGCGCTGAAATAATACAATCTTTAGTCATATTACAAGAAATAGATAATTTTTCACGTCTTTTATCATCAAGCTCTTCCTCAGCCCGACATAATAAAATATCAGGCTGAATACCAGCTGAATTTAAGACCCTAACGGCAGCTTGAGTAGGTTTAGTTTTAATTTCACCAACCATTTTTAAAATTGGTAAATAAGAAACCATAATAAAAGCTACATCTTTAGGCTGTTCTAATTTCATCATTCGGGCAGCTTCTAAAAACAAAAGGTTTTGATATTCTCCTACCGTACCACCTATCTCTGTAATTACAATATCTGCTTTAGTTTTCTTAGCTGCCTTTTTTATCCGTCTAATAACCTCTAATGGAATATGAGGAACTACTTCAACACATTTTCCCTTATATTTTAAATTACGTTCATCATTAATAACCGTCCTATAAACACGACCAGTAGTCATATAATTAGATGATAAAATATCTTTATCTAAAAATCTTTCATAATTACCAATGTCTTGATCAGTTTCATCGCCATCTTCAGTAACAAAAACCTCACCATGTTCAGATGAATGCATTGTTCCAGCGTCTACATTTATATAAGGGTCTATTTTAACACAAGTTACATTATAACCTCTTGATTCTAATAATTTAGCTGATGAAGCAGCGGCAATACCCTTTCCTACTGAAGATAAAACTCCTCCCACTACAAAAATATACTTAATCATATTACACCTCCAAAATTAAGAAAAGTTCTCAACCGAGAACTCTTTAGCTCTCTTTCATTATAACATAATAATAAGTAATAAAATGATTATTAATAAAAAAGATTTTATTACTTAAATTAATGTTAACTAAGTTTTATTTTTAGCTTTTAAATAAACAAAATAAAATATTTTAATTTACATTAAACATTTAGTCTAGTTAATGACAAGTGATTTTTATAATTAGACTAGATAGTTATTAATTCAGTTCTTTCATCTTGATTAGCAATTATAATTCTTTTAACTTGTCCTTCATCTATATAAGAAAGTAAAGTATCTAAAGCTAACTTTTGATTATTATTTTCTTGACTAAGATGAGCTAAAAAAATATATTTAGTCTTATTACCAATTAATTTTGACAAATAAAAAGAAGCCATTTTATTAGATAAATGACCCTTATCACTCCAGATCCGTTGTTTTAAATAATAAGGATAATTGCTATTCATCAACATCTCAAGATCATGATTACTTTCTAAAATATAAACCTCTTTATTTTCTAATAATTTAAAATAACGTTCATTTAAATAACCAGTATCTGTTATATATACTAATCTTTCATCAATTAAAAACCCAACTGAATCTTCACTATCGTGAGATGTTTTAATAATATTTACTAAAATATCATCAATTTTACCATTATCATAAAAACAATAATTAAAATCATTTAAATATTCTTTTAATATAGGCAACATCTTAGGCATAATATAAATAATTGGTTTATATTTTTGATAAAAAGCAACTAAGCCATTAATATGATCACTATGAGTATGAGTTATTAAAACATATTTAATCTCTTTAGGGGAAACATTTATTTCTTTTAATTTTTGTTCTATATATTTACAAGAAACTCCTAAATCAATTAATATTTTAGTATTATCAATTTGAACAAAAGTAGCATTACCTTTACTCCCACTAGCTAAGATAGAAATCTTCATCCTTCGTCTACTTCCTCCTTATGATAATTTAAGAATGTTCCTGTATTACGTTTAAACAACAAATCAATAGTATTAGTTGGCCCATTACGATTTTTACCAATAATAAATTCTGTTTCACTTTTAAAGTCATCAAGTCTAGCATCTTTGTTATAATAATCTTCACGATATATAAATGACACTATGTCAGCATCTTGTTCAATTGAACCTGATTCCCTTAAATCACTCATTAACGGTCTTTTATTTTCTCTACCTTCAACTGCTCTTGATAATTGCGCTAAAGCGATGATTGGAACATCTAACTCATTAGCTAGTGTTTTTAATGATCTAGAAATTTCTGATACTTCTTGTTGACGATTTCCCATATAACGATTACTACTTAAAACCAATTGCAAATAATCAATAATTATTAACCCTAAACCTGAGGAAGAAGACGCTAAACGACGACATTTAGCTTTTATCTCCCCAATTGTAATACCTGGAGTATCATCAATAAAAATAGAAGTGTCTGCTAACTGACTAATTGCTTCATTAACTCGTTTCCAATCATTATGCTCTAATTTACCAGTTCTAAGTTTATTCATTGGTACTTGCCCTAAAGAACTAATCATTCTAATCGCTAATTGTTCGGCACTCATTTCAAGATTAAAGAAAGCTACTGTTAAATCAGTACTAATAGCTACCGAAGTAGCTACATTTAAAGCAAAAGCTGTTTTACCCATGCCTGGACGTGAAGCTAAAACAATTAATTCATTACCATGGAAACCAGAAGTTAAACGATCAAGATCCCCAAAACCTGATGGAATACCCGTTACATCATCGGCTGTTTCAGCTAGCTTTTCTAAATCAGCTTGAGCTTTAGATAAAATATCTTGAATCTTTCTAAATTCACTAGCTCTTCTTGATTTAGTAACACTAAATACCTTTCTTTCAGCTTCATCTAAAGTTTCATTAACATCTATCTCACTATCATAAGCACTTTCAGCAATAAACCCTGCCACCTCAATAAGCCTTCTTAAAACTGCCTTCTCATTAACTATAGCAATATAATAATCCACATTAGCTGCACTAGGAACCGAATTTACTAAAGCTAATAAATAATCAACACCCCCAATAGCTGTTAATTCCTTTTTATCTTCCAATGCATTAGTAACTGTCGTTACATCAAGAGGAATATGATCATTACTTAATTTTTCAATTACTTCAAAAATTTTACGATGAGCTTCAACATAAAAAGCCTCCGCTGTTAATTCTTCTTTTACTTTTTGCAAAGCAAAAGAAGATATAAAAGTAGCCCCTAAGACTGACCTTTCAGCCTCAACATTATGTGGTAGAACACGTTTTGCCATTTTTATCACCACTATTCTTTAATTAATTCTATTTCTAAATTAGCTGTTACCTGCTTATGAAGTAATAATTTAATTTGATGAGTTCCTAATTTAGTAAGAGCTTTAGGTAAGATAATCTTTTTACGATCAATTTCATAACCGAGATTTTTTAATTTAACACTTATTTGTTTTGAAGAAATACTACCAAACAACTTATCTTTAGAACCTGTTTTAACTTTAAAACCTAATTTTTCTAATTTTAGTTTTTGTTTTAATTCCTTAAAATAATTAAGCTCTTCATTTTCTTTTTTATTTTTAATTTCTTTTTCTTCCTTCAAACGATTTAAATTAGCATTAGTTAACGGTACTGCATAATTATTTTTAAACAAATAATTATAGGCATAACCTGCTTTAACTTCCTTAATTTCTCCCTTTCGACCTTGACCTTTTACATCTTCAATAAAAATTATCTTCACTTAAACCTCCTTTAATTTTTCTCGATAATCGCTAATAACATCCCTTTAGCATCTTTAATTGATATTTTTTCTAATTGAGTAGCGGCATCAGTTATATGACCACCACCCCCAATATGTTCCATTATTTTTTGAACATCTACGCTTCCTAATGACCTAGCACTTATTCCTACTTTGTTTTTTGCTATTTTAGCAATTGTAAAAGAACATTCAATCTCATCAAAACGCAATATAGTACCTGCCACCTTAGCTAATTCTTCTTTATAATAAAGTTCATCATTAGAAGCGATAGCAATAGCAATTTGATGATTAATTATATCTAAATTATTAATCAAAGTTTGTCTTTTAAGATATCTATCAAAATCTTCTTTTAATAAATAAGGCAATTCCTTAGCCTCATCAATTATAAGATGAAGAAAGGAAGCTACTTTATGAGTTAAAGAATTAGTTTTTATTGAAAAACTATTAGTATCAACTATAATTCCGGCTAAGATAACAGTCGCTATATAAGAAGGAATAACTACTTTTAATCTTTTTATTAAAATAGCAATTATTTCTGAAGCACTAGAAATATTTTCATTTATATATTCATAATTAGGATTTAAAATAATATCCCTATCGACAATATGATGATCAATTACTATTAAGTTATTAATCATAGTTAAAGCTTTTTCATTTTGAGTTAAATGAGGAATATGAACATCAACAACTATTAAAAGAGTATCTTGATTAATAATTGACTTTAATTCACTAAGTGATTTAATATTAAGTTCAATTCCTTTAGTTTTTAATTGATAAAGCGCTCGTGATACTCCCTTTTCTAACTTTTCTTTTTCAATCAATAAATAAACATCTTTTTTTAAATGTAAAGAAAGATAATAAATTCCTAAAGAAGACCCTAAAGCATCAAGATCTAAATTTTTATGAGACATAACAATTACATTAGATGCTTTAGTTATTAAATTTTTCACTTTCTTAACATTAATCATTTCTTTAGCCACCCATCAATTTTTAAGGATTAGTAACTAAATTATACTATGGATTAATAAATAAGTAAATTGCATTGTCAGATTAAAAAAAATATATTAAAAAAAGACTTGTTTAAGTCTTATTTAACAAATGGTATTAAAGCCATTAAGCGAGCCTTTTTAACCTCATTAGCAATATGACGTTGATGTTTAGCACAAGTTCCAGTTACTCTTCTTGGTACTATTTTCCCTTTTTCATTAATATATTTTTTAATTGTCTCAACATCAGTAAATTTTACATCACGACCAGCACACATTTGACATATTTTTTTTCTTTTTCTAAATCCTTCCATTAATTATCCCCTCCTTTAAAAAGCAATATCATCTTCACTAAGTTCTAAAGCTTCACCAAAATCAGCAAATGGTTCATCACTTACATTAGTAGTTGCAACCTCTTGATTATTAGGTTCAACTACTGAACCTTGATTAGATACTCGTTGCCCTTTAGAATCTAAAAATTGAACATTATCCGCTACCACTTCAGTAACATATACTCTTTTCCCCTCTTGATTTTCATAATTTCTAGTTTGAATTCGACCATCAACCGCTACTAAACTACCTTTAGCAACATACTTTTTAACGTTTTCAGCCTGCTTGCGCCAAACTACCACATTAATAAAATCAGCTTCTCTTTCACCACTTTGATTAGTGTAAAGGCGATTAATAGCAATCGTAAAATTAACTACGGCCGTATTATCTGATAAATATCTAAGTTCTGGATCCTTTGTTAAACGTCCAACTAAAAAAGCTTTATTCATAATTTACCTCTTTTCTTTCTCTTTTTTAACAATCATAAAACGAATTATATTTTCGTTCAATAATATCAAACGATTTATTTCTTTTAACTTTTTACTATCATTAAGTTCTACCTCATAAAGAAAATAATAACCACTCTTATGTTTTTTTATTTCATATGCTAAACTTTGTTGCCCCATCTCTTTAGAAGATATTATTTTAGCTTTATTGTTAGTTAATATTTGTTCAAAATCAGTAACTACTAACTTTAATTCATTTTCTTCCAAAGCTGGTTTAACAATAAACATAATCTCATAGTTCACGATATCCCTCCTTTCGGCCACCGGCTTCTAACTTTTAGAAGCAAGGAGTAAAAGCCTAATTTTAATTATAACAAACATTATAACTTATAACCACATAAATATTTAATAATTTTTATATTTATAGTATATAATGTTTGTTTAAACATTGCAACCTTAATTTAATTTTAAATTGTTATTAATATTATATTATTAGTTCGTTATATTTTTAAACATTAAACCTAAAATGACAAATATCCCCATCCCGCATTAAATATTCTTTACCTTCCAATCTAGCTTTCCCCATTTCCTTAACTACTTTTTCACTACCATAAGTAATCAAATCATCATAACTAATAACTTCCGCTCTAATAAAGCCCCTTTCAAAATCACTATGAATGAGCCCCGCACATTCAGAAGCAGTCATCCCTTTTTTAAAAGTCCAAGCTTTAACTTCTTTATCACCACAAGTAAAATAAGTAGCTAATCCTAACAAAGAAAAAGAAGCCCTTATTAATAAATCTAAACTACTTTCCTTTATTTTTAAAGCTGTTAAAAATAAAGATTTATCTAAATCATTTAATTCACTTAATTCTGATTCTATTTTAACGCACATTTTAATAACTAAATTACTTTGTTTATTAGCGTATTCCTTTACTAATTTTAAATAATGATTATCTTTAATAATATGTTCCTCATCTACATTAGCTAAATAAATAATAGGTTTTAAGGTCAATAATTTAAATGATTTTAGAATTTTTAATTCGTTTTCATTATACACTAAAGATATTGAAGGAATATTTTGCTTTAAAGCATCAAAAATTCTGTTTAATAAAGCTAATTCTTCTATGGTTTGCTTATCTTTAGTAGTTTTAGCTTTTTTTTCAATCTTTTTAATTCGATTAGTAACCAACTCTAAATCAGCTAATATTAATTCTAAATTAATAATTTCAATGTCTCTAATCGGATCTACTTCGTTTTCAACATGAATAATTTGTTCATCATCAAAACATCTAATCACTTCACATATAGCATCAACTTCTCTAATATGACTTAAAAATTTATTACCCAAACCCTCTCCTAATGAAGCTCCTTTTACTAACCCAGCAATATCAATAAACTTAAAAGAAGCCGGCCCTAATTCTTTTGGTAAATACATTCTTTCTAATATTTCCAAACGTTTATCAGGAACATTAACCATCCCAATATTAGGATCAATAGTTGCAAATGGATAATTAGAAGCTAAAATACCCTTTTTAGTAATTGCATTAAATAAAGTTGATTTACCTACATTAGGTAACCCGATAATACCAACGGTTAATGACAAGTTATCACATCCTTAAGCTGTTGGATAAACATTTAAACCAATTGGTATTCCAAGAATATACCAACTAATAATAATAAATAGCCAAAGAGCAGCAATAGAAAACATATAAATAATTAAAATACGATAACTTTGACTTAAATTAAAATGATTATCCTTTTTATTATAAAACTCTATAAACCCAATAAAAATAACAAAATAAGCAAATGAAGGAGTAATAATATTAGTAGCTGAATCACTAATTCTAAATATCGCTTGCGTAAAAGCAGGTGTAATATTAGATTTCATTAATAATGGTACCACTACTGAACTTAAAATACTCCATTTAATAATCGATGACGGTAAAAGAATATTAGCTATCCCTACTAAAATAAAAAGCATAATGATTAAAGGCAGTGAAGAAAAGTTTAACAATTCTATTAAATTAACTAACCAAATAGTAACAACCATTCCTAAATTAGTTTTTTTAAGAAAGGCAATAAACTGAGAAGCAAAAAAAATTAAAATTAATAAATGACCAATATCATTTAAACCACTTGCTAGAGCATTATTAAGATCTTTACTATTTTTAATCGTCTTCGCTCCAATCCCATATAATATCCCACTAATTACTAATAAAAAAGCTATCATATAAGTTAATCCCGAACTAAAATAAGAAAATGTTCCAAATAGCTTTCCTAAATAAGTAACCTCAGCCTTATCAAGTAAAAGGCCTGACAAAGGAAGATTAGGAATAAGCATATAGATAAAAATTAAACTTACTAAACCAAAGCCCATAGTGGCTAAAATTAAACCCCTTTGTTCACGACGAGCTATTTTTACCTCTTCTATAATAGTTTCATCTTCTGGTTTATATTTAGGCATTCTTGGAATAATAACTTTTTCTGTCAAATAAGTAATAAAGAAAGCAAAAACAAAAGAAGTAATAATATTAAAATATACATTAGCGAAAATATTAATTGTAAAATCCTCATCAACTAAAAGACCTGCTAAATTGGTATAAGAAATTAAATTAGAATCAAGATTAGTAGTTATAAAATTAATACCAAAACCAGAGGCAATACTAACAAAAGCAACTATAATCCCAACCATTGGATTACGGCGATTAACAAGGAACAAAAGAGCAGCTAAAGGAATTAATAAAACAAAACCTATCTCCCCTCCAAAGTTACTTAAAATGCCTAAGATAACCACTAAAAAGGTTAACCAGAAACGATTTAACTTTTTACCTATCCAACTAAACAAAACAGGTAATAAACCCGATCGATAAGCGACCCCAATCCCAATTAAAGATACAATTAACATACCAAGCGGAGCAAAACTTATAAAATTAGTAATAGCTTGACCAATAATAAAGCGCAACCCTTCCGCACTTATTAAATTATCAACAGCAATAACAACCCTCTCTAAATTATTAGTAATAGGATTAATTTTAAAATAAATAGCTTGCCATGAAAACAAATGACCAAGGCCACTAATAATAATAGTAAGAACTGATAAAAAAATAAAAAAGAAAACACTATTTTTTAAAAACCGATTCATTATCGTTACTCCTTTAAAACCTTTTTTAGTTTTTTATTAAAATCAAGACGTGACATCATAACAATCCGTCCACATTTTAAACATTTTAATTTAATATCAACCCCTATTCTAATAACCTGCCATTCATTCCCATGACAAGGATGTTCCTTTTTCATCATTACTATTGAGTTAAGATTATAATTCTTCACCTTAATCCCTACCATCTTTTAAGATTATATTTATCCAACGTCATTTTAATTTCCCTTAGTGCATTTCGCTTAACAACCTCTTGTTTAGCAGGTTTAGAAGGAACTGCTAGACGATAAGTTATAACTGGAGAAATCTTATCAATCCCTAATAATTTAAAATCACCAGTAATATTAGCTTTATCCTTAGACAATTTAACAACTAGTTCTTTAAATACTTTATCAGCTAAATCCAAATTAGTATCATAAGCTATATTAACATCAATAATAACCATCGCATCATATAAACTAAAATTAATGACATCATTAATTTGACGATTAGCAATCATCTTGACTTCACCTGAATAACTTTTTATTTTAGTCATTCTAAGACCAAGAGCAATTACTTTCCCTTTAAAGCCTCCAATTTCTACTAAATCACCAACTGCATATTGATCATTAATTAAAATTAAAATACCGGCTAAAATATCTTTTAAGATATCTTGAAAAGCAAGACCAACTACTAACCCAACAACACTAACACTAGCGATGAGAGCGGCACTATTAATTCCAAAAAAATTAAGAATAAACACTAAAACAACAATAATAATAATATATTTTAGCAAAACTGAAAATAAAAAATATAACTTTTGTTGTTTACGGTTATCTATCTTAATTTTTTTTATTAACAAACGATTAATTAAGTATTTAAAAAAACTATGTACCAAAACACCAATTGCTAAAATTAATAACGTATAAATATATTTACTATCTATCTCTAAGCCAAAAACATCAACCATTATATCAAGCTCCTTTATTTATCTAAATCTATTTTTAAAATATCTAAAATTCTATTTAAATCATTAACCGAAGAAAAATTAATCACTATTTTGTTATTAGTAACGACTACTTTTGTCCCTAATTTTTCTTTTAAAACAGGTTCTAAATAAGTATATTGACTAACTACTAGCTCTCTTTTTTTAACTTTATCAGGTTTAACCTTAACTGAAGTTAATTCTTCTAATTGTCTAACACTTAACTCATCTTTTACTGTTTTAGACGCTAAATCATTTATTTTTTGAATATCATTTAACTTACTAAGAACCCGAGCATGACCCATCGATAATTTATTATCTAATACCAAATTTTGAATATTAGTTGGTAATTTAAGAATCCCTAACATATTAGTAATATGACTTCTACTTTTACCTAATCTTTTCCCTAATTCTTCTTGAGTAATTTGTAAAGAATCAATAATTGCTTTATAGGCTTCCGCCTCTTCAATAGCATTTAAATCCTCACGTTGTAAATTTTCTAAAAGAGCTATTTGCATCATTTGATCATCAGAAAAATCTCTAATAATAGATGGAATAGTTTCTAAACCTAACATTTTACTAGCTTTTACTCGTCTTTCACCAGCCACCACTTCATAACCTTTAATACTCTTTTTAACTATAATTGGTGTAAAGACCCCGTTTTCCTTAATTGATGAAGCTAATTCCTTTAACTTTTCTTCATCAAACTTTTTTCGAGGTTGATAAGGATTCCTTCTTAAATCTGATAACTTTAATTGAACAATTTCAGAAGCTGAAGCACTTTCAATTGTTTCTGTTTCTAATTCTTGAAAATCTAAATTTTCAGCATTAAAAAGTTGTTCTAAGCCCCTTCCTAAAGCTTTTCTTTTAATCTCCATTTCGTTCTATCACTTCCTTAGCTAAATTTAAATAAGCCAAATTACCCTTACTATGATAATCATAAGCAATAATTGGTTTCCCATGTGAAGGAGCCTCGGATAATCTAATTAATCTTGGAATAATAGTATCAAATACTTTTTCCTTAAAATAACTCCTAATATCCTCCACTACTTCTAAACCTAAATTGGTTCTAGAATCTAACATGGTAAGTAACACTCCCTCTATATCTAAATTAGGATTTAATCTTTTTTGAGCTAACATAATAGTATTAAGTAATTGCATAATACCTTCTAAAGCAAAAAATTCACATTGTACCGGAATAATAACTGAATCAGAAGCCGTTAAAGCATTAGTAGTTAAAATACCTAAAGAAGGTGGACAATCAATAATAATATAATCAAAATGATGTCTAATACTATCTAATTTCTTTTTTAATTGCCTCCCTTTAGCGAAACTAGGATTTTTTTTGCTTTTTTCTAATAACTCAATATCAACTCCTGCCAAATTAATTGTAGCAGGAATTAAATATAAATTCTTAAAAGTTGTTTTAACGATAACTTCCTTTATATCAGCTTTATCTATCAAAGCTTCATAAATACTTTTTTCAACCATTCCCTTGTTAATACCAACTCCGGTTGAACTATTACCTTGGGGATCTAAATCAAGTAATAAAATTCTTTTATTTAAAACCCCTAAAGAAGCAGCTAAATTAATACTAGTCGTTGTTTTACCAACGCCTCCTTTTTGATTAACTAGAGCAATTATTTTACCCATCATACCACTTCCTAATATTTTATTACTTCTAGCCCTATTACCATTCTATCAAAAAAAGCAACATTTTTAAATGATTTTAATAAACTTTAAGATTTTTAAAAATCTTTTCCCTACTATCTATCCCCTTATCCTATCTTATAACAGTCTTTATCTTGGTTTTTGTTTTCTAATATTAAAAGCCATTTCTTTTAATTTTCTAAAGCGATGATTCAAACATGATTTAGTCATTTTTTTCCCCGTTTCTAAATTAATAATATTACTTAACTCTAACAAAGAACTTTCTGGATACTTTAAACGATATAAAGCTACTTCTTTTAATTTATCATCTAATATATCTAAACCCATCTTACAATCTATTAAATTAATATCATTGAGTTGCCTTAAAGCAGCATTAATCGTTTTTTCTACATTAGCCTGCTCACAGTTATTTAACCGATTAATAAGATTCTTTTTATCACGATAGACTCTAATTTCTTCAAACGATAAAACTCCTTGATAAGCTTTAATTAATCTTAAAAAATCACTTATCTTATCAGCTTCCTTTAAATATACCATATATCCCTTTACCCTCTTAATTACTTTGCTATTTAAATTATATTCATTCAAAAGAGCCTCAATAAAAAAAGCATATTCATCATCATCTAATAAAAATTCCAAATGATAGCTAGCCTTTTTAGGGTCGTTAATACTCCCTCTAGCTAAAAATAAGCCTCTTAAATAAGAAGCTTTTTCCTCAGTGTCACTAATAATATAAGTCCGTGGGATATTAATAAAATAACCCTCTTCATTAATAAGTGATAAATCTTTTAAAACCTTATCCTTATCCTTTCTTAATTCAATAAGATAAACAAAATTCTTTTTAAAATTAAAATTCCTTCTAACCGTCACTTGAGCATTTAAATCATATAAATATTTAATTAATTTAAATATTCGCCTTGCAATAGCATTATTTTCAGTATATATTCTAATAAGTTGATGATCTATATAAGCATTATTACGCATAAATGCTGATAATTCAGCTATATATTCTGTTTTGATAGCATCTACTTTAGCTATTTCTTCTTTTATAGCTGTCGAAAAAGTCATTTCATCACCCACCTTTAAAATTAATATAAAACTAAATTTATTGTAATTTTATTTTTTTGTTTTCAAATCTAAAATAGCACTATGAGCCGCGATAGCACCTTCAGAAACAGCGGTAACAATTTGATATAATGATTTTTTAATAACATCCCCACAAGCATATATATAATTAATATTAGTTCTCATATGCTCATCTACTATTATATAATTATCAACCATTTTAATTTTTAACTTTTTAAAAATTCTAGCGGCCGCTTCAAAACCAATATAAATAAATAAACCATCAGCCTTAATTTCTGTTTCCTTTTTTGTTTTTTTATTCTTAATTATTAAACCACTAAACAAATTGTTATGTTGATTGAATTTTACAATTATAACTTCTTTAATAATCTTTATTCTAGTATGATTAACAACTCGTTCTTCTAAAATATCTTCCCCTTTAAATTGAGAACCATGATAAATCAATGTAACCTTTTTAGCGAAATCCACCAAATGAAGACTTTCCTCTAAAGCACTATTGCTGCCACCAATAACAATCACTTCTTTATCTTTAAATAAAGGAGCATCACAAATAGAGCACCAACTTATTCCTCGACCAGTCAATTTCGCTTCATTAGGTAATCCTAATTGTTTTGGTTTTCTACCTGTAGCAATAATAACAGCTAAGCAAGTTAAAGACTCATTATTAATTTTTATAGTTTTAAAATCCTTATTATCAATAATATCTGATACCATTCCTTGTTTATAAGGAATAGCTAATTGTTGAACTTGTTCAAACATCTTAGCTGCTAATGAAGGCCCATCAATTTTAGTAAAACCCGGATAATTTTCAATGTTTGAACTTTTATTAAGTAACCCTCCTGGGTTTTCTTCTTCTATTATTAATACTTTCTTCTTAGCTCGTTTTAAATAAAGAGCAGCTGTCATCCCTGCACAACCACAACCAACTACAATTACATCAAAATTTAATTTCATTATTTTCCCCCATCTCATGATATAAGTTTTCAAAACGAGAACCTTTAGTTTTAACAATAAACAAAATAATACCAATAACAAATAATAATATAGACACTAATTGAGCCATTTTAAAAGAAAACAGCATTAAACTATCCATTCTTAAACTTTCAATAAAGAAGCGACCCGCTGAATACCATATAAAATAAAGAGCTGTTAACTGACCAATCTTTAAATATTTATACTTTCTCACTAGAATTAAAAAGACAAAGCCTAATAAACACCATAATGATTCATAAAGAAAAGTAGGATGATAATAATTGCCATAAATATTCATCCCTTCAATTATAAAATTAGGAATAGACCATTTCTCTAAAAAAGCCCTACTTACTTCACTACCATAAGCCTCTTGATTAAAAAAGTTACCCCATCTACCAATTGCTTGACCTAAAATTAAACCGACAACTAATATATCAGTTAATTTTATTAGTTTTATTTTATATCTAGCTGAATAACTAACAATAAAGATAAAAGCTACTATTATACCCCCGTGAATAGCTAAACCACCTTCCCAAACTTTAAATATTTCTAACATATTAAGGCGGTAATATGACCAATTAAATAAGACATAATAAATTCTAGCCCCTATCATTCCAAAAACAACTGTCCAAAAAATTAAATTAGCTATAAAATCTTGATTAAAATGAAATTTATTTGCTTCTTTAATAACTAAAGCCCCTCCTAATAAAACAGCTAATAAAAGAAATAAAGAATAATAAGTAATATAAATTTTCCCTAAATCAATAAAAACATTATTCATTAACTCACCCTTTCTTAGTTATAGGATAAATAATTGTTTTTTCAACCGAAAAATTAAGAATTGAAATTAATAAAGCAACTACAAATAATATTAAAACACCCTCAGTTTCAAAATGATATCCTAATAACCAATCAGTTAATTTTAAAACAAAAACATTAATAAAAGGATAAAACAAACCTAAAGTAAGTCCAGTAAGTGGTAAAGTAAGTAAAAAGATAATCGGTTTAACGGTTCTATTTAAAATATAAATAATAATCGAGGCTAAAAAAGGAAAGAGACCAAAATAACTATTATCAATATAAATGGAATCAAATAAAATAGCGACTAACATTAAAATAATAGTATAACTAATAATTGAAATTAACCAAATGATAAAATTATTAATCATCTTTTTAGTTACTAAATCCATCTTATTAGCCCCCTTTCTTAACCTTACATATTATCTTTATCATAAAATATTATTTATATTTTATCATATATTAACTTTAAAACAACATCTATTTAAGTAACTCTTCTTCTATTCTTAGTAATTGATTATATTTCGCTAAACGATCACTTCTTGATAAGGAACCAGTTTTTATTTGATCTAAATTAAGACCTACTGCTAAATCAGCAATAAAGGTATCTTCAGTTTCCCCACTACGATGAGAAATAATTGTTTTATAGCCTACTTCTTTAGCTAAATTAATAACTGCTAACATCTCAGTTACAGTCCCAATTTGATTAGCTTTTATTAAAATTGAATTACAAGCTTTTAAATTTATCCCTTTTTTTAATAAAACTGGATTAGTTACAAATAAATCATCACCAACTATTTGAATGTTAGATCCTAATTTGGTAGTTAATAACTTAAATCCCTCAAAATCATTTTCTTCTAAACCATCTTCTATTGAAAGAAGAGGATATTTAGTAACTAACTCCCCATAAAAATCAATTAATTCAGTACTAGTTAAATTCCTATTTTCTCCTTTTAAAAAATAGCTATTTTTTTCTTTATCATAAAAAGTTGAAGCGGCAACATCAATCGCTAAAAAAACATCTTTACCCGCTATATAACGAGCCCTTTTAATCGCTTCCATAATCAAATCAAAAGCTTCTATATTACTGCTTAAATTAGGAGCAAAGCCCCCTTCATCCCCAACATTAGTCTGATAACCTTTCTCTTTTAATATCCTTTTTAAAGTATGAAATATCTCTACTCCCATTCGCAAACGTTCTTTAAAAGAAGGAGCAATTGGCATAATCATAAATTCTTGAAAATCTAAATTATTATCAGCATGAACACCACCATTTAATATATTCATCATTGCCAAAGGTAATTTTTTATTATTACTAAGATATTGATATAAAGGCTTTTTCAAACTATAAGCAGCCGCTTTTAAACAAGCCATAGATACTGCTAAAATAGCATTAGCACCTAATTTACTTTTATTATTAGTCCCATCAGCTTTAATCATAATCATATCTATTTCAGCTTGTTTAACAATATCCATCCCTAATAACAAAGGGGTTATAAGTTCATTAACATTCTTAATAGCTTTTAAAACGCCCTTCCCTAAATAACGATTAGAATCATTATCCCTTAATTCTAAAGCTTCATTAAGACCCACTGAAGCTCCACTAGGCACACTACTTCGACCATAACTACCATCATCACAAATTACATCTACCTCAATAGTAGGATTGCCCCTTGAATCCAATATTTCTCTAGCTTTAATTTGTTTAATAACCGCCATAAAACGCCTCCTTTTATTCTTTATTATCATAACTTAAATTAAACTTTTAACTTCTTAATATATTCCTTAAACTTAATTCCTCGTTCTTCAAAATCCTTAAATTGATCCCACGAAGCACAAGCAGGACTTAATAAAATAACATCATTTAAAGATGAAACTTGATAAGCTTTAGTTACTGCTTCTTTTAAATTAGTAACCGTCCAACAAGGAATTGAAACCTCAGTTGCTAAAGCTTTAACCTTCCTTTTTGTTTGACCATACCCAATTATCGCTTTTACTTGATTTAAATAAGGTTTTAAATCATTTAAAGAATGACCTCTATCTAACCCCCCTAACAATAAAATAATGGGTTTATCAAAAGATGAAAGCGCTATTTCAGTAGCTTTAACATTAGTTGCTTTAGAATCATTATAAAAATAACGACCCTTTATTTCAGTTACATATTCAAGCCGATGTTCAATACCTTTAAATTCTTGTAATACCTTCTTAATAATTTCATTGCTTATTTTATATTTTTTAGCTACTAAAATAGCAGCCATTATATTTTCGTAATTATGATTCCCTTTTAATTTTATATCTTTTAAAACAATTATTTTATCACTTAAATAATAAATAGCCTTATTTTTTAAATAACAACCATCTTTTAGTACCTCTTTACGTGAAAAATAACTCTTAGTTGATTTTAAATCGTTAGTTAATTTCATAACCTCATTATTATCTTTATTTAAAACAGCGTCATTAACTTTAGTATGACGATTAAAAACTTTTTTCTTTATTTGCTTATATTGCTCATAATCTTTCACTAAATCTAAATGAGCTTCAAATAAATTTAATAAGACCGCTATCTTAGTTTTAAATTTATCAATATTAAATAATTGCTGAATTGAAATTTCCATAACCACCATATCCCCTTCTTTTATTTTTCCAATAAAAGAAACTAAAGGGTAACCAATATTCCCCGTTAAATGAACTTTCTTTTTAGCAGCCTTTAATATTTCATAAATAAGAGTGGACGTTGTTGTTTTACCATTACTACCAGTAATGCCAATTATATCTACCTTATTAGGTAATAAACAATAGGCTACTTCAACCTCATTAATAATAGGTATCTTATAACTTAAAGCCTTTTTAACATATTTATGATTATCTTTTATTCCAGGATTTTTAATTAAATAATCATAATCTTTAGTAAATAAACAATCTGGATGCTTACCTAAAATTACCTCTACTCCTAGATCAGTTAATTCTTTAAGACGATATTCATCTTCTTTTAAAGCATAATCATTTAAAGTAATCTTATTATTTAAAGTTGCTAATACTTTAGCAACTTCAAAACCACTTCGAGCCATTCCTAAAATAAAAATTTTTTTATTTTTAAACATTTTATCTTCCTACCCATATTATTAGTATACTATAATTTCTAGTCTTTGTTAATAGTTAAAGGGGTTAAATCAATACCGATCACTATAATTATCAAAATAACCCTGGATTAAAACAAAGGGAGTACCTTTACTACCACTGCCACTAATTAAATCACACATACTTCCTATAATATTAACTATTTTTCTTGGAGTAGTCCCTTTTGCTAAATCCTTATTACTTTTAGATTGCTTATCAATTAAATCTTTTAATTTCTTCTGAGCTGTTTGTTGATCTAAATCATTTAACAAAGTATCAGTAATATATTTTAATTTTATTTCATTTAAAGAACCTTCTAAACCTTTCGTATAACCAGGTGATATTACCGGATCAGCTAATTCCCAAATCCCTTCACTAGGATCCTTATAACCACCATCTCCATAAACAAGTACTTCAATATTAATCTTAAATCTTTTTTGTATTTCCCTTTGAACATTAATTACAAATTCATTACAATCTTTAGGAAAAAGTTTTAACTTATTATCAGTTGCTAAATTAGAACCTAACAAACCATATTTAGCATTATAACCAGAATCTCCTATTGGTTTATTCATTATATCATCTAAACCATATACAATATCAGCAGAGGCTTCTTTTAACATCCTTTTCGTTCTTTCCCTGCTATGAATATCAGCTACTAAAACCTTTTTTGTATATTTAAGAATTGCTCTTGGATCATTTGAAAAAAATATAGTAGCCTTACCCTGACAAATTTGTTTATATAACTCTACATAATCAACCCCAGTAATTGAATGCTTAAGTAATTTAAAAAGACTATAAAACTTTTCTTCGGTAATAGTATCTAAGTAAGGATTAAGACCAGCCTTATCTAACATATCTTCAGTTATTAAGCGATTTCCTACTTCATCAGCCGGATATGAAAGCTGAATATATACTTTTTCCACCCCCATGGCAATCCCTTTTAAAATACTAGCAAATCTATTTCTACTAAGTATCGGAAATACAATCCCCACTTCATCTTTATATTTAGCATGAATATCTTCCTTGATATCATCTATTAAAACAAAATTATTTTGAGCTTTGGCTACAACACCTTCAGTAATACCTAAAATATCATGATTATTTAAAATAATATTATCAGACTTAATCACCTTTTCTAAACTATCTACTATAATATTTACCAAATCATCTTTAGGTCTAATTATCGGACCCCTTATCCCTCTTGCTATAACCCCAACATTTCTTTCCATAAATTATTTCACCCTCCATTTTAGATTAATTTTAAACCTCTTCTATTATAACAAAAAAAAGATATATTTAACATCACTATAAAACTTTATTAATAATTTTAAATAAAAAAACAGTTACTCTTTTAAGTAACTGTTCTTAAAGCCTAAAATTTTCTTTTAATTTCCTTCATCCATTTAGGAACTTCCTCTACTAATTTCACATTATGTTTTAAAATTGAACCAGCTTCTTGATTTTGTGCCTTATCAAAATCAACCGATTTAATAAGCTCTTCAATACGAGGAATTAAATCAGGTTCTGATAATGAATAATCCTCAAACGACTTTAATAACAATTCATCATTTAGACCCCATTTTTCTGAAAACTTTAATATTTCTTCATACTGTTTACCTTTTTTCCAAAAACAAAACAGTTCATCAAACCTTTCATTTTTTAAATCTTTACCTCCCATTATTTGAGTATCAACAAATTCCCGTAATAATATTGCTTCCTCATGGTTCCCCATATCACTTAATTCTTGAATTTGTTCATAAACAATTTTAAGTGTTTCTTCATCTAAAACTTGTAAATTATTTTCTTCCATTATCTTCGTCCCAATTAAATTAAGAATATATTCAGCATCAATAATTTGAACTCCAGAAATTTTAGTTGTTCCTATCAATTGTTCAATTATTAAAGTTTCCTCATCTTCTTCATCATTTAATAAATTTTTATATGCTCCAGTATATTTCATCCAGTCATGCTCACTTAACCCAAAAGATTTATCATCCCATTTATATTCATAATATTGAGAAACTAAATTAAATTGATTATTAGCCTCTTTATAAGCATCTTTAAATGCGTTTTCTATTTCAGTATTTTTTATATTAGCCCAATCAGAAGGTTCCATTAAAATACCTTTTAACTTCTTTATTTTTATTGCAAACTTATCTACTGCTATCTCATAATGATCAACAATTGTTCTGGTACTTGTTCCGCCCCTACCATATAATCTTACGGCATCCTTTACCAATGATTCAGTTATTTTAGGATATAAAAAGTTTACAATACTTCCAAACTCTTTATTTCTACCAAAAATACGATTAGTTCTTGAATAAGCCTGAATCAATCCTTGAAGTTGAAGAACACGATCAACATATAAAGTATTTAAATATTTAGAATCATATCCCGTTAACAATTGTTCAGCAACAATTAATAAATCAATATTCCTTTCATTTCGAAAACTTCCACCATGGATTGAGCGCTCAACTAAATCCTCAAAATAATTTTGTTCTCCCCTCTTATTATCACCCATTATAAATTCTATCCCTGTAAATTTCCCGTAATCAACAAACATTTCTTTAATAACATCTGAAGGTACATTATCAACTTCTAATTCATTTCCAAAACTAAAGGTCATAACAATATTTAAATTAATAGCTTTTTCCTTCATTTGTTTTTTAAACTCATGATAATATTTTATAACTCTATTTTTATACTCCACAGTTAAAATAGCATTAAAAAACCTTCCTTGTGATTGGGTTTCCCAATTAGCTAATATTCTAGATACTACTGCCGGAATATGAGTTTGATCATTATAAACTAATAAACCCTCTTTAATAGCTTCCTTTTCAATATCAACATCACTTAATGAATAAAATGTTTTTTCAATTTCTCTATCTGATTTTAATCCTTTATCTTTAAATCTTTTCACTAATTTATCCCTTAGATCCTCATTACTTATAAATTCTCCCGTATTTATATAATCAACATGAAATCCTAAAACATTTCCATCACTTATCGCTTCATCTATAGTATATTCATGAAGAAGAGGCCCAAATAATTTTTCAGTAGTATTAATAACTTCACTCTTTTCATTAATTTTACCTTTAGCTTTATTTTCTTCAAATAAAGGAGTTCCTGTAAAACCATAAAATAAAGAGTTTTTCTTAAAGTATCTTTTAATTAACCCCATCATTTGACCCATCGTAGTTCGATGAGCTTCATCGATTATAAAAATCATTCTTTTATCTTGTAACTTATAATCTCCTTTTGCTTCTAATTCCTTTACTAAATAGTTTAGTTTAAAAGTAGTAGTTATTATAATCCCTTTAACAGATTCTTTTAATAATTTCCCTAATTCATAAGTTCTTTTAGTATCATCTACAATAACATTTTCATAAGCAGCATATGCTTTAAAATTATCACTTGTTTTTTGATCAAGTTCTTTTCGATCAACTAAAAAAACAACTTTATCAAAACCCGCTCTTTGTGATAAAAAAAGGGCCGTTTTAAAACTAGTAATAGTTTTTCCACTACCAGTTGTATGCCAAACAAACCCCCCACGAGGAACACCATCATTATTATAACCAAAAGCAGCTCCAACTACTGATTGAAGAGCATAAACTTGATAAGGTCTTAATAGCATATGCTTTCTATTTTCTTCGTTTAAAGCTTCATCAATAACTAAATAATCCCCTACCATTTGATGAGCCATTGGAATCATTAAAAATAGTTCAACAACTTTTCTCCAATCATTAACTGGCTTATTAGACTTATCCGCCCAATGAAAAGCAAAACTAAGATTAAAATCTTCAATTGTTTTAGGAGTAGCGAAATATCTAGTTTCAATTTCAGACATAACCACCATCATCTGCACTAAAGCCATAAAATTATTTACATATTCACCAGCACGATAATATCTTTTAAATTGATAAAAAGCTTCATCCAAAGTTTTATCTGTTCTTTTTAATTCTATATTAATAAGAGGCAAACCATTTATTAATAAAATTAAATCAAATCTATTATTGTTTAAAGTCCATACTTCACGAGCTATCTTATAACTAGAATCTCCGCCACTTACTTCCGCTTTCTTAAAAATAGTCAACGTTATTTGCTTTTTAGTTACTTTAGGATTATCATCACGATAAATACCATCTATTTTACCAACTGAACCCTCCATAGCTAGAAGCTTAGCTGCCTCATAACTATTACTTATTCGATTAACCCTAGATAATGCTTGTTTAAACTCATTATCGGTTAAAGAAACACCTTCCAATTGATCAACATTAATCCTATTTAATTCCTTTCTCCAATTACTTATTAAATCATCAACAGTAACTCTACTTTTATTACCATCTAAATAATCAGGAGCATCCCATTTAAACCTTTCTAATTCTTTAACTAACTTCTCTTGAAAAACTCTTTCAGATGATGGTTTTTCCCTCACTATATACCTCCTATTTATTTACAAACATTTCATTTAAGTATGCTTTTTTTAAATCTTTTATTTTATTATATTTATCTTGATATAGATTAATAAGTGAATCTAGTTTAGAGAAGAAACCACCTATTTTAATCTGTTCATTAATTACCGGAATACATATAAGCAAATCCATCATAATATTTGCATTTAATTTAGCACGACTTCCGCCTACTAAATAAGGTTCAATTCTAAAAACTGTAAATAAATACTGTAAAAATCTATTATCAGATATACCCTCTTTTGTCTGAATAACATGAGCATGATTATTGACCCAAACCTTACCATTGACATAATACACAGGATAATTGTTTAAATCGCTAACACCATCTTCAGCAATTAAAATATATTCACCATTGTGAGTAAAACCTTCTACATAATCTAATATTCCATTAGCACCATAATATGGAGTTGTACCTGCTATTCTATTAGATTCTGTAATAGGAATCCTTAAATTATCAAACCTTTTAGCAATCAAACCTAACTTCTTTTCTCCCCACTTATCATTAAATCCTTTAAATCTTAATTCTGGATATAACATATTTTCTTTTGGAAACATTTTGTTTAAATAAGACTTTTTAAGATCTTTTAATTTATTAATCTTTTGATCATAAAGTGAGATTTGTTTATCTAACTTTTGAAAGAAATCACCTATTTTTTGTTGTTCGAGAAGAGAAGGAATAAATGATATAAGATTTTCAAATGAATCTTTATTTAATACATATCTTTGCACACCTTGTGAATTTAATATTAGATTCTTTCTGAAACAGGTTGTTTCAAAAGAATAATTTGGAAATGTTGAATGAAAAACATTAGAGTTAGGTCTAAATCTCATTAAATGGTACGAATAAACTACATTTTTTAATGTTTCCTCAATAACCATAACTCTACCTATATCATCAGGTGTTTCAGAGCTTGGAGTAAAAAAAATATCGTTTTTTAAAATATCGTTTTTTAGTAATTGTTCTTTAGTTGCGGTAACCTTCATTAATCGTTTTTTATTAATGTTATTTAAATTGATTCTATTATAAACATCCATATAATTTAATAAATAAACTTCTTCATGATTTTTATTAATTTTCTTATCTACTCCACTCGAAGTAAACACCCCAATTTCTCCTAATTTCTTTTCTTCCCACTCATCATTAAATCCTTTAAATCTTCTTTTAGGTATATTTTTAATCATTTGAAATCACCAATTCATTTAACATGTTTTGGAATTCTTGTTCTAGTTTATTTATTTCTTTATCTATATCATCTATTGTTGATTTATATCTTTGATGTAATATTTTTAATATATCTATTTCTTTTTTTATTGGATTTAATATTAAGTTATTAATTTCTTCTTTGATATTACCAAACCATTTGGCATAAATTATTTTATTAATTTCTTCATTTGTAAGTTCTTTAATTCTTTCTTCTGCTTTTATTTTTAATTCTTTTAATTTTAAATTTATTTTTTTATTAACAATAGATATTTCTTCTATTAAGTTTATAGCTTTTAATAGAAGTTCATAGTCTTTTGAATCTATTTCTGTTTGTTTTAAATTACTTTGAAGATCAGTTTTCTTAAATGAGTTTGTAGGTTCTCCTTCTTTATTTTTATTTAAAGAATCAAATAATACATTATATTCTTCTGTGTCTTCTATTTTTGCTTGTTCTACTAATTCATCTAGTTCTGAATCTATTTCTGCTAATTTATTTTTGTTTTCTTCTAAAGCATTTTGTTCTTCATTATAAAGATGTTTTAACACTAATTCATTTGGTATTAATATTCCTTTAAAACCTTCTTGAACCTCTCTTTTGTTGTTTCCAGTTCCTTTTATTATTATGTTTGGTTTTAATTCTTTTGCCGTTTCATAAAAGTCCTTTTCTTTAATTATTTCGTTATCTTCTGATAGGGTTTCTTTCCATATTTCTGATATTATTTGATATCCATCATATTTGTTTATAAAATCATAATTTGACAATATTTCTTTTATTTCTAAAAGCATTTTTTCTTTAATATTTTCTTCTGTTTTATTTATTAACATATTAAAATATTTATTTAAATAATTATTTATTTCATTATTTAATTTTTGTTTTTTTGTTAAAACAAAATTATGGTTTAATAAATTTTTTTCTATTTTTTCTATATCTTGATTTAAATTTACATAATTAGGTCTTATTTCGTCTAGAAAAGAATATAAACTTTCTTTCATATATTTATTTAATATTTTTAATTCCTTTATATTTTGAATTGGTATCCCACCATATAAATGCCCATCAACATCATGTTCTATTTCTTCTTTTATTGACGATACATATCTTGGGATATTTAAATTATATTCATTATTTACTATATCTTCTTTTGAAGCAAGTGCGCTATAACCTTCTATTGCCCTTTTTAGTTCATAAGTATCTACAATTTTAGCGATGTCTTTATCAAGTAAAGCATTTTGATTTCCTATTTTAGTAAAATTTTTAGATGAATCAATTATTAAAACAGGATCTTCTAATTTTCTGTTTTTCTTTAAAATCATTATTATTACAGGGATTCCTGTGTTAGTAAATAAATTGCTAGGTAACCCTATAATTGTATCTATCCTATTTTTATCTATTAACCTTTGTCTTATTTCTCCCTCAGTACCACCTCTGAACAATACTCCATGAGGTAAAACTATTGCCATTGTTCCTTCGGGATGTAAATGATATAAACCATGCAACAAAAAAGCATAATCCCCCTTAGAATTTGGTGGTAATACTCCCGCTATTTCAAAACGAGAATCACTAACCTTTAAACCTTCTCTATTCCAATTTTTAACCGAATATGGTGGATTCATTACTACAGCATCAAATTGCATACCTTCACTTGGTCTTTCTGGATCATCTGGCCAATCTCGACCTAATGTATCCCCATTCTTTATCGTCATCTTCTCTGGTCTTACTCCATGAAGTATTAAATTCATTCTTGTTAAATTATAAGTTGCAGTATTTTTTTCTTGTCCATAATAATTTAATTTAATTTGGTTATCTTCATCTAAATATTTACTTACAGTTAAAAGCAAAGATCCTGACCCTACCGTTGGGTCATATATTGATTCTATATTTGATGATTTAGCTACTATTTGAGCCATTACTTCACTAACTTGTCTTGGAGTATAGAACTCTCCTGCCTTTTTACCTGATTCCATCGCAAATTGCCCAATAAGGTATTCATACGCATCACCTAAAACATCTCCCTTTTGAAGAGCGACCATATTAAGATCAGCAAATAAAAGAATTAAAGCTTTAATATTTTTGCTACGTTCATTAAGATTACTTCCAAGAGCTGTATCCGACAAATCAATTGTTGAGCTAGAAAACAATCCTTTGAAATCACTTGGAGAATCTTCTACGGAAATAGATCTTTCAAAACTATGAAGACTATCAATTACCTTCTGAACTTCAAATTCTCCTTTATTAATATCTAAAACCCATGTTTGATATAAATACTTAGGAAGAATATAATAACCTAAATATCTTTGAATTGTTTTATCTAACTGTATTCCTAATTCTTCTCTAGCTTTTTTATATTCTTTAATTAATTCATTATTACTAATATCTTTCTTTGAAATAGTCTTAAATGTTTCTAATGTTTTATCACTTAAAAATTTATAAAACATTAAACCTAACATATAATCCTTATAACGGCTTGCATCCATTGAACCACGAAGTTCATTAGCCCCTGCCCATAATCTTCTTTTTATTTCTTCTGAAGTAATCATTTTCAACCTCCTTATTAAGTCATAATTCTATAATTAAGTATAGCATATAATGTCAGAAAATAACAAAAAAAGGAAGGGATAATAAAGATTTAAATTAATAAAAAACTGCAAAATTTTAGCAGCTTATATTCTAATTTCATAACTTTTTATTCTCTTGATAAAACAAATAAAAGTATATTAATATAATAGAAAAATAAAACCCCTAGATCTTTAACAGTTATTAAATTCATATATATTTTCACTATATAACTTGTCCCCATATTTCGTTTTTTCTTTTTTTATTAATTTTCCATTCAGTTTTTTATAAAAATTGCAATAATTATTTTTTTCAAAACATCTAGCAATTACTTTGTTAAATTTTAAATCTTTCAATATACTTTTAAATAATATCTTCCCATATCCTTTATTCCTATACAACTTTAGTATGAATATGTCATATATTTCACCACAATTATCAAAATTCCCAATTGCTTGCCCAAAGGTTGCATAAGCAATTATTTCGCCTTCATATTTTAGTACCTTTACTAAACTTTCATTAATCAATGCTTTCATTACTTTAATTCTATTAAGTGTGTCTAGAATTATCCTATTTATTTCTTTGCTCTCAAGAATATTGAAAAATGTATCTAATAGGCAATCATTATGAATTGAAATAATAACCTCAGCATCCTCTTGCACTGGATTCTCAATTTTCAACATTTTATCACCTCAAAATTTATATAAATTCCAAAAGTTGAGAGTTTTTTGTTTTGACATAGAAACAAGTCGAATTCTAAACTTTAATTCTTGCTTATTTTTTCTTTCATTGAATTATATTTATCCTGTAATTATAACAAAAGCTTGATGTATTTTGTATCAATTTTTTTATATACATAAACACTTGGCTCAATTTATTCAATTGGCAGGGGTAGCAAGAATCGAACTCGCATTTACGGTTTTGGAGACCGTCATTCTACCATTGAACTATACCCCTATAGATTTAAATTATTGAAATTTAGATATTCTTATATTAGCATAGATAATTCTAAATTTCAATAATTATCTTTTTTTAGATACATATAATTTAAATAGGTGATTAGATGAGTATTGTAAGTCATACTACTAAAGATATTGATCTTTTAGCTAGATTAATGAGAGCGGAAGCAGTAGGTGAAGGTAGTCTAGGTATGTTAATGGCTGGTAATGTAGGTATTAATCGTATTTTAGCTGATTGTTTAGATTTTGTTAATATCAGAACTATTCAAGAAATGTTATATCAAAATCCCGGAGGTTTCTCAGGAAGAAATAGTCCTTTATTCTTTGGCAGTGCTACTACTTTAGAAAAGAATTTAGCAGAAAGAGTAATCCGAGGTGAAGCCTTTCATCCCGCTACTCATGCTTTATGGTTTTATGCCCCTAAAGCAAACGAAACCTGCATTCCGGTACTTTAACACTTTTATAATTATAAAACTTCGTAAACCATTGAAAAATGGT
>CAZBGR010000002.1:0-69819 GCA_964491535.1 uncultured Muribaculaceae bacterium | reverse complement strand
TAAGTGTAAATTATAAATTCTTAGAATATTGGATTTTATTTGATAATCATATTTTCCCAGAGGAAATAGTTGAATTGACCGCAGCCGAATGTAATGATTTTGTTAATAGTTTATTTTCTCTTGTGGAAAATGTAGCTGCTTATAATTTCGAAAACACCCCTAATGATTTTATTTCTTTAACTGGATTTTATGGTAAGGATAATCCGATAGATGCCTATTTCGTTAATTTATCTGAGAAATATCAATTCGAAATTATCAATTCGTATTATTATGGTTCTGAAGAAGAAACGGCAAGATTAATAGAAGAATATTTTTGGTTTCAAATAAACATTCTTATGGACAATCAAGCTATTAAGATTAATAATCAAGAAATAAATTTTAGTTCATGTCTTATTCCGACTAGGAGGATGATATTACTTAATCTTGATTATTTAAACAATTTTTTACATGATCTGGGTTATCTTAACACTTCTATTTCTAGAGTTGAATTCAAAAAAGAAACAAGAGAATATGAGGAAGAAACATTTTATTTGTTAGATATAGAAGAAAATATAAAAAAGATGGGAAGGGAATGTACTATGGAAATGCTTGGGGATTTATATATAGAAGCTCGCCAACCTCGCCAATTTGTAAAATAACTGATAGTTAAATAGGTTCCAAATAAACAGTATATATTGCTGTTTATTTTTTTATTTAATTAACAATTATATATTTTGAATTATCAATAACATGATAAGCTTTATTGTATTTTAAATATGAGTTATGATATATCTTATGTTCACTCCAAATTGCAAGTTTTTTGTTGAAATCAAAGTTTTTAGCTAGCCAAACAAACACATTTTTGGTATCATCTATAGGTAAAGCGAAACGAGAGTTATATTTTGGAAGAAAGATATCCATTAAATACTCGTTCGCTTTTTCCATTGTAGTAATGCCTTTCTTTTTTAACTCATTATAAAGCCTATCTTGGAAAGTTCTCCATAAATGTTCAATTCTACCCTTCGCTTTAGGATCAATGGTTGATATAATATAATCCCTAAATGATTTAACATATTAGCAAATCTAGTATTATTTATTTCTTTACCTTTTATTTCTTCTTCTAAGGTTAATTCTTTTTTATTAGATTTAAAGATTGTTTTATAATCAGTATATAAACATTCGGGGATGCCATAATTTTGTAATGTTTGCCATAAAACCATTTGATAACCAAAGATTGTTTCTTCTTTTGCAAAATAAGCAGTGGTAACATTACCAGTAGCATCATCAATACCACCATGTAAATGATAATAGTTATTATCATTATAAAACCATTGATGTTTAGAAGCATCAACTTGAATAAGTTCACCTGCTTTTTCCCTTCTTTCACGTGGAGGATGAGCTTTTTTTCTTTGTTTATATTTATGAGGTGAATTTATTCCGTTTTTAGTTAACAAATTATAAATAAAGGTATCAGATACTTTAATATTATAGTAATCTTCTAAAGTATCATTGAAATGATGAAAATTCCAACCGAAAAATTCTTGTTGATAAAGGTTTATAATTTTGTTTTTAAATTGATTAGAATAACCTCTACCGTTAGGTTTGTTCTTACTTTTATGAATAATGCCTATAATTCCCTCTTCAACATATCGACGCTTAATTCTTTTTATTTGCCTTTCTGATAAACCCAATAATTTAGCAGCTTGGGTAGTATTAATGTTTTTATTAATTAATTTAATAATAACGTCATTTCTTCTTTGTTCTTTCATGGTTAAGGTAATCATTCCTTTCATTTTTAATTACCTCCTTTCTGGAGGTATATTATATATCATAGGGTGACATTTTCAAAAAACTATCTAAGGTGACATTATCACATAATGATTACAAATAATATAAAAAACGCTTTATTAATATTAAATAATATGTTATACTTGTAATGAAAAGATAGGAAAATAAAAACTAATATAGAAAGAAGTTTTAAAATGCAAAGAATAAAATTTTATTTATTAATTTTACTTTTTGTCTCTTTTATGAAAATAGGGATTATAGAGGTGCATGCTATTAGTTGTCCCGTTAGTTATACAAATTTGGGAGGAGGCGTATTTGAATATGAGGTTATATATGATTCTGATAAACGTCAATTTTCTATTTTTCCTGAAATAGAAGAAGCTGCAGCAGGTCATCAATCGTATGATATTAAAGGTTTAGACCCGGCAAAATTTGCTTCGACCCCTAAATGTCCCGAAATTTATGTGGATTCCGAGATAGTTGGTAAAAAATTAATCATTAAATTTTCTACTGATGCTAATTTTCAGGGTATAAAAGGTTGTGAGGGTAAAAAGGATTGTTATTATAAGATTGATGGAAAAAATTATCATATTATGTTTGATTGTACTACAATATCGTTAAAAGAACCTAAAAGTAATAGTGCAGATATAAAATATGACATTTCAAATTTCCAGCCATCAAATTTTTATAATGCTAATGAAGAACCGGCTTTGTTTTGCCCTCCTAGAATATATGTTTATGCTACTAAACCATCTTCACCTAGTGGGCGTGCAGGTGTACTTTATATAGTTTCACCTTCTGTTTTAAAACTTAAAGATGAAGAAGTTGATAAATATACTGACCCTTCCGAAGTGGAAATTTCAGATGAAACAACAACATCACCATATCAAAAAAAAAGAAAAGATTCTATTGCTGTTCAATGTCAGGATTTTGAAGATGAAGAAGGGAACATTTTAAAAGATATATATAGGATGATAATGCTAATTGTTCCGATATTAGTTATTTTATTAGGTTCGTTAGATTTGGCTAAAGCAACTTTTGCTTCTGATGATGAAGCGATGAAAAAATCTCAATCTAATTTTATGAAAAGATTATTAGCTGCTGTTATTTTGTTTTTATTACCATCTTTAATAAAACTTATGTTTTATTTGGCATATTTAGCAGGAATAGTCGAAAAGGCTAATCCTATGCTTTGTATATTTAATTAATAGAACGGATGTGAAAAATGTTTTTTGTAAGTGTCCTTCGAACTATCTTTTTTGCTTTGGATCGTTTGATATACGGAATGATTCCAAGGATATATGATTTAATTGTAAAAGTGTCAGTATTAGACCTTTTTGAAGGTAAAATCGATGGTTTTGCTAAAAATATATATGCCTTATTAGCGTTATTTATGTTGTTTAGATTGGCTTTTAGTTTAATTACGACGGTTGTAAATCCAGATTTGTTAACCGATCAAAATCAGGGGTTTGGCAAGATTATTCAAAGGTCGATGATTGCACTTGCTTTGATAGTATTAATTCCTTTTATATTTAGTTATGGGTTTCGAATTCAAAGGGTTCTTATTGATCCTGAAGGCAAGAGAAATATTTTTATGAGAATTTTTATGGGAACTAACGAAACTAATATTTCTGCAGGGCAGGAGATAGGAAAAGAAACCTTATCATCTTTTTTAAAGTGCAATAAAGATGCTCCGTCCTATTGTGAAAACGAATTAAATGAATTACTAGAGGACATAACAAACCTTTCTGCTATGCAAGAGGTTTTAAATGATAAAATTAGGATGGGTGATGATTTTAAATACGAATATTTATGGATATTTTCCTTAGCAGCAGGCGGTTTTGTTTTAATAATGTTACTGGTTTATAGTTTGGATATAGCTGTTAGGACTGTAAAACTAGCCTTTTTACAAATGATAGCTCCAATAGCTGTTATGTCTTATATTGATCCAAAATCATCGGAGTCGGGATTTTTTAGCAAATGGCAAAAACTTAGCGTTGATACTTATGTATTGTTATTTTTAAGGATGGCAGCAATAGCATTTATGGTTTTTGCATTTGATGTAATTCAAGAAGAATTTGTAAATTTGAAAGAAGAGGGTTTCTTTCTTAAGATTTTAGTAATTGTGGGGTTATTATTATTTGCAAAAGATGTTCCAAAGATGATTGCTGATTTATTTGGGGTTGAAGATATGGGCTTTGGAACTTTAGGTAAGGCCTTAAAAGGAGCGGCCAGTTTTGGTACAGGTTTAGCTTTAGGTGGCGCAGCTACGGCATTAGGTGGTATAGCTGGGGGAATAACAGGTGGCATTGAAGGTGGAAGTAAAAGTATTTTAGGTGGAGCTTGGTCCGGAATAAAGTCTGGAGCTGGAGGGGTTTGGGGTGCTAAAGGCAATGTTTTAGGGCAAGGTAAAGCTGCTTTAACATCTCCATTTAAAACAGTAGGTGATGTTGGTAAAGGAATAAAAGGGGAAGGGTATCGATGGGGATTGGGAAGAACAGCGGATAAATGGCAAGCAGAAGCCCAAAGGGGAGCCTATCTTAAACAACAAAAAGATGATGAAAAGGCTACTAATGACATATGGAAGCAAATGTTTACTGCAGAAAAAGATGCAGAAAATAGGGGTGAGGATAGCATGGGACAAGCTATGGCTAAAATTAATGCCGAACAAAACGCTTATGATTCTGCTAGTTTTATAAATGCAAACAGAAATTATCAAGCTCTTAAAGAACAATTAAAATATGCTTCTAATGATTTTGCTGTTACAGAAAATAAATTTAGAACAGGAAGCCTTAGTGAAGATAAATATACGGAAGAATTGATAAAATTCAAAAAATTAGAAGGTAGTGCCAAAACAGCTGAAGAACGCTTTACTACTGTTAAAAAGGCACATAAAAAAGATGGAGAAATGTATGATCTTATTAGGGCTAGGGAAGATGCAGAAAAAGTAACTAAAGCTGCTGGTGCTGCAACTTCTTCATCGTCATCTACTAAAACAACGGGAGATTGGGGTGGGGTAGTATGAGTATAACAGTAAATTTGACTAAATGATGGAATTCAAAACTTTTAAATTATTTATATATTTCATTAAAATTTAGATACATTCAATTAATGAAAGGAAATAAAGCATGAATCCAAGTCAATATCAACATTTATTAAAACATCAACAAAAAAGACTTAAAAAGTTATTAATAGAAATAAATAAAAGGGGAAGTAAATATGCTGTTTTTTCTAATCTTTTTAGTAAAGTTTATGAAAGGGCAGAATTAATTAAAATTTATTTTGAGAGTATAGAAAATCAATTTAAAATTGTTAACATATGGTTTGCTAACCATCCTAACGCAATGGTAACTATAAATACTAATAATGAGGTTCTTCTTGATGAAAACAAAAACTTTATAATTGATCATCAAAAGGGTATAGTAATTTCGTTAAAGGATTATTATTTAAGGGTTAAAAATGAATATGAAAAAGTTAAAGAGGCTTTAGATTGTATAGAAAAGGAATTTGAAAAAGTAAAAAATATTTGTCCAGATGATTGTGAAAAATATAATTTGATAAAACAATATGAAGAAAACCAAATGTTATTGGAAATCATTAATAATAAAAAGGAAAGGTGATAGTGAATGAATAAAAATACTTATTTGATACCAGCTAATACTAAAAGAGGGGCTTTAATTTTTAATGTTTTTATGATTAATGACTTAATATTATTGGCGGTAGGGGTTTCTATAACTTTAATATTGTTATTTACATTGTCAACTGATAATTTGTTGAAAACGGTTATTATTTTAGGACCGGGGTTATTGGCTGGGTTTTTAGTTTTGCCGATTCCTAATTATCATAATGTATTAACAGTTATTAAATCTGGTTTAAAGTTTTTAACAGAAAGAAGACTTTATATATGGAAAGGATGGTGTATTAATGAATACCAAGAAGAGGCCAAAAAGTAAATATACTGAGGATTGGGTACCAGTTAAAAATATAACTAATGGGATGATAATTTTAGATGATAACACTAAAGTAACTGGAATCAAAGTTAGTCCTCGAAATATATTTATTTTAGATGAGGATTCGCAAATGAATGTTATTGGAGGTCTTCGTAATTTTTACAATATGATTGATTATGAATTTTGGGTAATAGTAGCCGATCGTCCGGTTGATATTAATCTTTATTTATCTCAATTACAACTCTTATATAATAACGTTCAAGGGACACAACTTAGAAAATTGATAACTGAGGATATTAATAAAGCTAATATGTTTATGGCTAATAATGTGGTTGATACTGAATATTATATTTTGTTTAAGGATAAGGACCCTGAAATTATTCAAAAAAAGATTAGATCCTTGATTAATGGGATGGCAGGCTGTGGTTTAAATGCTACTCAAACAAGTAATGAGGATTTAAGAATTATTCTTGATAATTTCTTGGGTGGGGGAATGTCGGTAGAGTTTGGGACGGTGATGCCTTTATGAATATAAAAACACAAATTGCTCCTAAGGGAATGCAGTTTTTTGCCAATGATTTTGTTATTAGTGATAAGTATTCGACCTTATTAACAGTTATTTCTTATCCGAAAACAGTATCGGTTGGTTTTTTATCTAATTTAACAACTATGTCGGGAATAAAGGTTGTTATTAAACATATTCCTATTCCTTTTGGTAACTTATCAAAAATGATAAATAAGCAAATAGTAGATTTAAAAGCTAAATATCAAGAAGAACGTGATAAAACAATGCAAGAACGAATTAGATTAGATGTTGAATCATTAGAATATTTTATTTCAATGTTAGCTTCTTCTCAAGCCAGGATTTTTGATTTTCAAATGCATATTATGATTACAGCTGATACTAGAGAAGAATTAGAATTAAAAAAAGTAAATGTCAAAAATTATTTAATTGCTATGGATTTAAGGGCAATACCTTTGCGTTTTGAACAAGAAAAGGTTTTAAAATCAATGTTACCTATTTTTCCAAAACAAGATGTTGAAAATAGAATTGGAACAGCGATTCCTTCTATTTCAATGGCTGCTATGTATCCTTTTATTTTTGATAGCATTAAGGATGCTGGTTTAGCAACTTTATTAGGGGTTGACTTTTCTGGTGGTGTTATTCTTTTTAATCAATTTTTATTTCAAATAAAAAAGGAACACAATCGTCATAATGCTAATTTAGTTATTTTAGGGGCTTCTGGTAGTGGAAAATCAACAGTAGCTAAATTAATGTTAAGAAGTCATATTCGTAATGGGTATCAAATAGTAGTTATTGATCCCGAGGGTGAAATTGATGAAATGACTAGGATGTATGGAGGTAATTTTATTGATTTAGGTAAGGGTGGCGAATTTGGAATGATTAATCCCTTAGAAATAATTATTGATGCTGATGAAGATGAATTAGAACAAGGTTTAGGTTATACTATTTTAACTAAAACACTTCAATTTTTAAAAGCTTTTATGAAGTATTACGATCCTGGTATTGAAGAAGATGTTTTAACATTGTTTAGTGAAGTAGTGCAAGATACATATAAACGTTTTGGGATTGATTTTAACACTGATTTTAGTAATTTTAAAACAACCGATTACCCTACTTTTAAAGATGTTTATGCTACCATTAGAGGTCGTTTAGCGCAGTATCAAGAAAAAACACATGAACGAGATATTATGGAACGTTTAGAATTAAAAATAAGGCCTCTAACTAAGGAACTTAAGTATTATTTTGATGGTCATACGACAATTAGTGGGAACAAAGAATTTATTGTTTTTAATATAAGGGAAATAATGAATGCTGATACTAATATTAGAAATGCTTTATTTTTTAATATTTTAAAATATGCCTGGGGTTTATGTTTAGATAAATCAGTTAATACTGTTTTATCAGTTGATGAGGCTCACGTATTATTAGGTAGCAATAATACTTTAGGGGCTGAATTTTTAGCTCAAGTTCAAAGAAGGGCAAGGAAATATAACACGGGGACAATTATTATTACTCAACAACCTAGTGACTTTATTGATCCGCATGTTATTACTCAAGGTAAAGCTATCTTTGATAATGCTTCTTATTATATGGTAATGGGTTTAAAAAAACAAGCAGTTGAAGATTTGTCGATGTTAATTGATTTAAATGATAATGAAAAGGAAAGTATTAAGCGTTATGGACAAGGGGAGGCTTTGTTTGTTTGCGGTAGTAGGCGAATGAGAATAAATGTAGTGGTAACAGAAGAAGAATTAGAATCATTTGGTAGTGGTGGCGGCTTATAACATCTATGTAAAGGAGTGATACCGTGAATAAAATTATTGAAAAAGCTAAGATGATACATACAATAGTTAAATCATGGCCTATCATTTCAGCTATAGCGGTAATTGCTGCTAAAGTTGCCTTAGTGATATTAATTATAATTTTAATAATGGTACCGTTTATGTATTTATCAGATATAATTGAGGCGGTAGGAACGGGTTTAGATAAATTTATTAATTTTACTATAGGTGAAGGTTTTAAGAAATCAGAAGAGGTTTTCTTTCTAAAATTAGATGAAGAATATGTAAGATATAGGGATTTTTCTCATGACATGGGGGAATTGGATATCCCCCTATTATCTGCTACGGTTCATTATTTTAATTATATTAATCCTGAGGGATATGATGATGAAAATGTTAGTGAAGAAGAATATACATTTGATGATAATGATTATGTTGTAGAAACATCGCAAATTAGAAACTTTTATGTAGTAGCTGTAGATGAACTGGGTAGTGCCTATACTTTAATACGTTCTCAGCAAGGATTATTAGGTCATCTTGTTGATACTAGGTTTGAATCTAGGTGCGTAGGTTTTTCGCAGGGAGCGTTTGGTAAATTTAAAGACTTTTTTGGTTTCTTTTCAGATCAACCTGGTGAATATAGTGAATTAAGTAAAGCGGCTAAGGATTTGTTTAATGATTTTGCCCTCCATTTAGGTTATACAGTTGAAGATACCATTAAAGATGTTATAAAATATAACAATGTATTACACTTAATTAGATTAATATATGCATATAACCAAGAAGGTCAAAGTTATTTTACAAAACAGTTATCTACAATATATGATGAAGATTTGTTAGAAAACATTTACAGAATAATGACCCAATCATACCTTGTTAGTAATTGTTCAGAAGGAGAAATAGCTTTTCCTGTAATGGTTAAGTTTATGAATTATAATCGTTATAAAGACTATTTAAGGGATAATTATTTACCACGCCAATCTTATAATGAACATATAATTACTAAAAGCAAAGAAGAACAAGAGATTGTTTTTAATCGCCAAATTGATGAAATATTTGATCAAAGAGATGCTTTTGCTTATTTAATGAATAAAAGTGATGGTTATAGTGGTGGCCAATATTATATAAATGTAATTTTTACAGATGGAGTTATAGATGTAATGTATTTTAATCAAGATGATCCAAGATGGGCAAATTATCCTTATATTTATCCTTCTGGAAGAGGAAATATTAGTAGATGGGGGTGTGGGCCAACTTCATTAGCGATAGTAATATCATCATTACTTGGAAAGGAAGTTACACCTATAAATATAGTAGATAAATTTTGCCCTGCTTATTGTACTTCTAATGGCTCTTATGGAAGTATGATGATAGCTGCTCCTGAATATTATGGATTAAAATCAATAGCTGTAAGTAGAACTAATTCAGATTTGCAGAGAATTATTAATGCATTATCTCAAGGTAGTTTAGTTGTTGCCCATATGGGGCCGGGAGATTTTACTAAGGGTGGGCATTATATTGTATTAAGAGGGGTAACATCTTCAGGCCAAGTTTTAGTTGCCGATCCTAAAGTGGAAAAGAGATGTAAGGAGTGGGATTTTGAACTTATTGTTAGACAGACTAAAGCTACTAACAATACACCTTTTTGGATTATTTCTAAATAATTTTCAAAAAAATAAAAATAAGGAGGTTTTTATGCGGAAAATTATTTTATTTTTAGTTTTGATTATTTTTACTGGCTGTTCAGTGGAATATAATTTGATTATTAACAAGGATTTAGTGGTTGAAGAACAAATTAAAGCTACGGAAACAAATGCTTTCTTTAATATGTATAAATTTAGCGATAAAAGTGAGGTAATAGGTTTTATTTTTGAACCTTATTTTGAAGAAACGGATAAAAGTTTATATGTATATGAAATGATAGATAACAATGAAATGGGGGGAGTATTAATATCAAGAACGTTTTTATCAATTCAAGATTATAAAGATAATACGGATGCTGCAAAGTATTTATTTGAAAAAATTAATTATGATGAACATGGTAAGATAATAACTTTGAAAGCTTCAAATTTTTATTTATACAATGAAGATGATCCAGAGCGTCCAGCCATAAATAATGCTAAAATTACAATTAATTCTATTTTCAAAGTGGTTGAACATAATGCTGATGAAGTAAAGAATAATGATTATATATGGAACACTAATAAAAATACAGAAGAAAAGGAAATTATAATATCATTTGATAAAACAAAGCAAAACAATTTTATAAACATTAATGAAGAAATCAAAATTAGTTATTCAGTTATTTTAATTATTATACTTGGGATAGGTATAGTAATATTTGTAATATTTATTAAAAATAAAGAGCAGCAAAATAATCAAATATAAAATATTGAATGGATTGAACTGATTATTAAAGTGGCTTTTTACTAAATCATGCTTTTTTATGCTATAATTTAATTAGATGTTATTTATATTGAGGTGATTATTAATGAAGCTTAAATTTAAAGCTGAAGCTAAAGATATCATGTATTTTTTTGTCTTTGCCTTTTTTTTACTTTATTTAGTATCAATAGGCGTTTTAAATGCTGCTTCTTTAACTCGGGTTCAAGAATTCCATGGTTTTAATCCATTACCTGCTTTTACTCCTGAGTTTTTATCAGCTACTATTGTTTTTTATCTTTTTGCTTTTATAGCTATTTTAACTGCTGTTTCTTCATATTTTTTTGATCGTGAAGAAGGTATTGGTATTAGTAGAGGTAAGAAAGAAAAGGGTGGGTATTCAAGATGGGCTAAAAAGGAAGAGATGAAAAAGGTTTTGAAAAAAGTAAGACCTTTAGATCCCGTTTTTGAATATGCAGGGGTACCTTTAATTACTGAACCTAATGAAGTATGGGTAGATGACGGCGAGTCACATTCCTTAATTATTGGGTCTACCGGTAGTGGTAAAACCGAAATAGTTGTTAAACCATTGATTAAGATTTTAGCTAAAAAAGGTGAATCGATGATTTTAACTGATCCTAAAGGTGAGTTATACGAAGAAACAGCGAGTATGCTATTAGAAAAGGGTTATAATATTGTGTTGATTAATCTTCGTAATCCTGAAAAAGGTAATGCATGGAATCCGTTAATATTACCTTATAAATTATATAAACAAGGTTCAGATAAAGCTAATGAATTGTTAAATGATTTAGCCTTTAATTTAATCCATGATGAAAAAAGTAAAGATGATCCCTTTTGGGAAAGCACCTCAGCTGATTATTTTGTGGCCTGTGCTTTAGGGTTATTTGCTGATGCTAAAGAAGATGAAATCAATTTAAATTCAATTAGTTATATGACATCTGTTGGGGAAGAAAGGTATGGTAGTGCTTCTTATATTAAGCAATACTTTATGGACAAAGATCCATCTAAACCAGTTTATATTAATGCTGCTAGTGCGATTAATGCTCCTGATCAAACAAGGGATAGTATTTTATCAGTGTTTAGGCAAAAAATTAAGATTTTTGCTTTAACAGAACACTTATCAGAAATGTTATCTTATAGTGATTTTGAAGTGAGTGATATTGGGAAGCAAAAGACAGCTGTTTTTATTATTATTCAAGATGAAAAGAAAACTTATCATGCTTTAGCGACTGTTTTTGTTAAACAATGTTATGAAATTTTAATTGATGTTGCTCATGCTCATGGGGGTAAATTACCAATTAGAACTAATTTTATTTTAGATGAATTTGCTAATATGCCACCCTTAAGGGATGTAACAACAATGATTACGGCTGCTCGATCTCGTTTAATTCGTTTTAATTTAATTATTCAAAATTATGCTCAATTAACTCAAGTTTATGGCAAGGAAAATGCAGAAACAATAAAAGGTAATTGTGCGAATGTTATTTATTTAATTACTAAGGAATTATCAGCCTTAGAAGAGTTAAGTAAACTAGCTGGTGAAGTTAAAGAAAAAGATAAGAGTAAAGATGGTAAAGAACAAATTAGGCCTTTAATTACGGTTAGTGATTTACAACGATTGAAATTTAAAGATGCTATTATATTAAAGGATCGTTGTTGGCCTTTTAAAGTTAAATTATTACCAATGTTTGAATATAGTTATGGTGATAAAAAGGGCGCTAAACCTAACTATCCAGAACGAATTACTAAACCAATCGCTCTTTTTGATATTAGAGCTTTCGTTAAAGAAAAGAAAAAAAATAGTTTGTTTAATATGTTAGGTGAAGATAGACCTTTTGTACCAACCCCACCTTTACCATCTTCTAATTCTTTATTTGGAAAGAAAGATGTTCCTTCATCTTTTAACGTTGATGAATTAATTAAAAAAATAGATACTAAAATAGCTGAATTAGAAGCTGAAGAAAAAGGGATAGTAGAAAAGCCTAAAAAACCAGTGGTTGAAAAGAAAGAAGAGAAACCTCCAGTGAATAAAGTTGATCAGAAACCAAAAGAAGAAGTAATTAAAATAAATGCTGATCTTGATAAAATTATTAATGATAAGGTAGATAAAGGTATTTCAGATGATGCTTTCTTTGACGACTTTTTTAGTGATGATGATTAAAAGAGAATATTATGATGGAGAAAGCTAAGTTTAAAAAAGTAGATGAAGGTTTTAAGTGTGATGTTTGTGGGAAATTAGTAATTCCTTTAGGTTATACTTCAAGGGATCATTGTCCTTATTGTTTATATTCCAAACATGTTGATTTAAATCCTGGTGATAGAGAATGTAGTTGCAATGGTTTTTTAAAACCAATTGCCATTGAAAAGGGTAAAAAGGATAACTATAAGATTGTTTATCTTTGTCAAAAATGTAATATGATAAAAAGAAATGTTGCCGCTAAAGATGATAATCTGAATTTAATAATTGAATTAATGAGTAATTTTTAAGGTCAAGATAAGAGAGTAAAAACATGATAAATTTATATTTTTAATTTTAGGAGGTTCAAATGATAAAGGTATATACAGGGCCAATGTATAGTGGCAAATCAACGGTAATTATTGATTCTTATATGAATATTTGGAATAAAGAAGAAACTTTATGTTTTAAACCGGAAATTGATAATAGGGATCAATCAGTAATTAAATCAAGAAACATAGAAAAAGTAATCAAGGCTATTGCTATTAATAATCTTGATGAAATAAAACTTTATTTAACTAAGAAAATAAAAACCATTTTTATAGATGAAGTTCAATTTTTAAAGGGTGATGTTAATCTATTATTAGACTTATCGTTAACTAAAGGTATTAATTTTTATATAGCTGGTTTAAATATGACTTCAGAGCAAATTCCTTTTGGAATAATGCCACAGATACTTGCTATAGCAGATGAAATTAAAATTTTTAAAGCTAATTGTTATCTATGTCATAAACCGGCTAGTTATACTTATTATAATGGGGAAAAAGAGGTGGATGTTTTGGTTGGTAATGAGGGTTACATACCTCTATGTGGAGAATGTTTACTTAAAAAAAGGAAAAGAGAAGTAGCTAAAGCGGAGATTTTAAATTAAATTATTATACTTTGATTTGTTTAAACTAAAATTAATATTTCAATTTATAGTATATAAATCTCTATTAAAATATTTGCCTTAAGTTTTAAACTGTGATATTATAACATTTAATTAATTAATGTAATAATGAGGATGATTGATGATGAATTATATTAATCAAAATGTATTAATTGAAGATATCATAAAGAGAACAAAAACTTATTTTAATGATGAAGATTTATTTTTACTTAAGAAAGCCTACAATTTTGCTAAGGAAAAACATAATGGACAAAAAAGAGAAACAAAAGAAGATTATATTCAACATCCTTTAAGAGTAGCTTTAATTTTAATAGAGTATGGTTTTACTAATGTTGATTGTTTGGTTTCTGCTTTATTACACGATACGATAGAAGACTGTAATCTTAGGGAAGAAGAAATAACTAAAACCTTTAATCCAACAGTAGCTAATATAGTATCATCGGTAACTAAAAGTCCAAAATCTTTATTTAAAAATAGTAATGAATTAAGGTTAAATTATCTTAAGAAGATTATTAATTCAATTAATGATGATTTTAGAATTATTTTAATTAAATTAGCTGATCGGATTGATAATATGCGTACTTTGTTTGGTAAGGAAAATGAAGAGGTAAGAAAGAAGATTGCTAATGAGACTTTATATTTATATGCTCCTTTAGCGTATTATTTAAGTTTATATCCAATTAAAAATGAATTAGAAGATCTTTCTTTAGCCTATTTAAATCCTTCTTTTTATAATTATCTTGATAATCAATTATCTCTTTTACAAGAATTATATGAAGCACGGATATCCTCTTTTGCTAATAAGATTAATGAGTTATTAAATAATTATGATATTAATCATCAATTAATGGGGGATATTAAAAATAAATATGAAATTGCTAAAGATTTAATCTTAAATCCTAAGCAAAAGATTAATAATATTGATGATTTATTTAAATTAAAAATAATAGTAACTGATATTAGAAATTGCTATCAAGTTTTAGGTTTGATTCAAGCGAAATATCGATGTTATCAAATAAAAGATTATATTAATAATCGCTGTTTAAATGGTTACCAAGCTTTACATTTGATAATGAATCAAAAAAAGAATAGTTTTCAAATTAATATTGCTACTTCTTTAATGGAGGAAATGGCTAACAAAGGGATAATTTCTTATTGGCGGTTGCTAAAAGAGCAAAGGGAAGACTTTAATAATTATCGTTTAAAAGATTTAGGTGAAGCAACGGTGAAAATGGATAGTTTTTTAAAAACTTGTAAGCCAGAAACGTTTCTTCTTCATGATAATAGCGTTATAGAATTAATAAAGAAAGATATCCAATTAGAAAAGGTGATTAAATGAAAGATTTTATTTCTAGTCAACAATTAAAAATTAAAAAGGTTATAGAGGGTATGGGTTATAAGGTTGATAATGTTATTTTAAATGTTTCTTCAAGGCCTGATTTAGGACAATTTCAATATAATGGGGTTATGGGAATAGCTAAGAAAAACAATCTAAATCCTTATGATTTAGCCCTTAAAGTAGTTGAAAGGTTATCATTAGATAATGATTTTATTAATTTAAATGTTGCTCGTCCTGCTTTTATTAATTTTTCTTTTACTAAAGAAGCTTTAATTAATTATATGAATTTAATTCATCAAAACATAGAAATTAATTTTAATCGTCGTTCTAAAAAGCGTATTTTAATTGATTATGGGGGTGCTAATGTTGCTAAAAGGCTTCATGTAGGTCATCTACGTAGTGCTAATATTGGAGAGGCTTTAAAAAGATTAGCTATTGCTTTAAATTATGATGCTATTGGTGATGTTCATTTGGGTGATTGGGGTAGGCCAATGGGCTTAGTAATGTTAGAAATTAAAAATCGTTATCCTGATTTAGTTTATTTTAAAGATTCTTATCAAGGAGAGTATCCTGCTATTAGTCCTGTTACTAATCAAGATTTGGATGAAATTTATCCTTTAGCTAGTCAAAAAGCTAAAGATGATGAACATTATTTAAATGAAGCTAAAGAAATAACAACTAAATTACAAGAGGGTCATCCTGGTTATAGGGCTTTATGGCAACATATTGTTAAGGTTTCAGTAGCCGATATTAAAAAGATTTATGACAAATTAAATACTTCTTTTGAATTATGGGAAGGAGAAAGTGATAGCCATTCTTATATTGAAGAAATGATGATGTATTTAAAAGAGAAAGGCTTAGTTTATGAAAGTGATGGTGCTTTGGTAATGGATGTAGCTAAAGAGAGTGATTTAAAGCCTATGCCACCTCTTATTTTTCAAACTAGTCATAAAGCCATTCTTTATGGGACTACAGAATTAGCGACTCTTTATTCAAGAGTCAAAAGATTTGATTTGGATGAAATTTGGTATTTGACTGATAAAAGGCAAGCCTTTCATTTTGAACAAGCCTTTAGAGCAGCCTATAAATCAAAAATTGTTCCTAAGGATATAAAATTATCTTTTATGGGTTTTGGAACGATGAATGGTAAAGATGGGAAGCCATTTAAAACAAGGGCGGGGGATGTTATGCCTTTAGAGGATTTAATTACATTAGTAAAAGAGGAAACTATAACCCGTTTAAATCCTAATATTAAAGGTAAAGAAAGAGAAAAAATTATTGATATGATTACTATGGCGGCTATAAAATATGCTGATCTTTTACCTAGTCGTGAGACTGATTATATTTTTGATCCTGCTAAATTTAGTGATATGACTGGTAAAACAGGTCCTTATATATTGTATTCAACTGTTCGTCTTAAATCATTGTTAAAGAAAGCTAAAGAGAAGGATTTTGCTAGTGGCTCAATGACGGTAATTGCTAATGATGATGATTTAGCTTTAGTGTTAAGTTTATTATCAGTAGGAACTGTTTTAAATAATGCTTTAGAAGCTAAATCGTTAAATGACATCACAGAATATTTATATAAATTAAATAGTCTATATAATCATTTTTATGCTAGTAACCATATTTTAACCGAAAGTGATAACCAAAAAAGAAGTTCTTGGTTAACTTTATCAGCCATTATTTTAGAAACTAATCTTAAACTACTTCATATTTTAGCGATTGAGGTACCATCTAGAATGTAATATATTATTAGTTAATTAATAAATATAATTAATAAAAAGAAAATAAGTATATTTTTAGGTTTATCGCATATTATAATAATGCCATACGGATACCGTATGGCAAGGTCTAGGGTAACCTAGGTCTTTTTTTTTGCTTAATTTTAGTGTATAATTTTATTTAGAATACGAGGTTGATAAAAGTTGATAACATATAAAACACTCGATGGGAATGAAGCTTGTGCTAGAATAGCTTATTTATTTACTGAAATAGCTGGCATTTATCCTATTACCCCAGCTTCACCAATGGCTGAATTAATTGATGAGTGGAGTAATAAAGGGGAAAAGAATATTTTTAATGATCAAGTTAAAGTAGTAGAAATGCAATCTGAAGGAGGGGTAGCTGGTTTTGTACATGGGGTTTTACAAAGTGGTTGTTTAGCAACTACTTTTACATCTAGTCAAGGATTGTTATTAATGATTCCTAATATGTATAAAATAGCTGGCGAGCTATTACCTTGCGTTATTCATGTAGCCTCTAGAACAATTGCGACTCATGCCCTTAGTATTTTAGGGGATCATCAAGATATTTATGCTACTCGGGCTACTGGCTTTGCAATATTAGCTAGTTCAAGCGTTCAACAAATTACTGACTTAGCAGCCATTAGTCATTTATCTGCTATTAAAAGTAGGATTCCTTTTCTTCATTTTTTTGATGGTTTTAGAACTAGTCATGAAATTCAAAAAATAAAATTATTAACTAAAGAAGATATTATTGATTTAGTTGATTTTAAAGCTATAGCTAACTTTAGAAATCGTAGTTTATCCCCTTCTAATCAAGTAATTAGGGGTACAACTCATAATGAAGATATTTATTTTCAAGCAACTGAAGCTCGTAATAAGGATTATGAATTGGTAGTTGAAATAGTTAATGATTACATGGAAAAGATTCATCAAAAAACAGGTCGAGATTATCAGCCTTTTAATTATTACGGTAATAAAGAAGCTAAAAGGATTATTATTGCGATGGGTTCAATTTGTGAAACTATTAAAGAAACTATTGATTATCTAAACGGGGAAATAGGATTAATAGAGGTTCATTTATATCGCCCCTTTAGTGCTAAATATTTTTTTAAAGTATTACCTAAAACAGTAGAAAGAATAGCTGTTTTAGATCGAACTAAAGAAGCTGGCAGTAGTGGAGAACCATTATATTTAGATGTAGTAAGTTTGTTTAATAAAACAAATCGTAAACCAATTATTATTGGGGGTCGTTACGGGTTATCTGGCAAAGATATTACTCCCGCTCATATTAAATCAATTTATAGCTTTTTAGATAGTGATCATTATTTTCATGGTTTTACAGTTGGGATTGATGATGACGTTACTCATTTAAGTATTCCAATAATTCCATTTACTATTAATTTAAAGGACCGATTTTCATTATTGATTTATGGTTATGGTTCTGATGGAATGATTAGTTGTGCTAAAAACATTATTAGGATTATTGGTGATAATACGAATAATAAGGTTCAAGCTTATTTTCAATATGATTCTAAAAAAAGTGGGGGGATAACTAGAGGGCATCTTCGAATCGCTTCTGATGATATTAGAGCTCCTTATTTAGTATCAAATCCTAATATTTTGGTATGTGCTAAAGAAAGTTATTTAGGTCGTTATGACATGTTGTCACTCCTAAAAAATGATGGAATTTTTTTATATGTTAGTACTTTAGATGAAACAGAAATCATTAAATCCTTACCTTATGAGCTAAGAAGTATATTAATTAACAAAAGAATTAAATTTTACGTAATTGATGCTTATCAATTAGCTAATAAATCAGGTTTAAAAAATAAAATAAGTACTATTATAGAAACTTGTTTGTTTAAATTAACTAATTTTATGCCCTTTGAGGATGCTTTATTTAAGATTAAAGAAAATGTTAAATTAGATTTCGCTTATAAAGGAGATAAAATAGTGGAGGCTAATTTAAAAGCAGTTACTAATACTATTTATTATTTAAAAGAAATTCATTTAAAAGAAGAAGTATTAGATTTTATAGAGAAAAAAAAGATAACTAAGCATCTTAATAATGATATTTTTAAATTGATGAGTGATTTAAAGGGTAATGATTTAAAGGTGTCAGCTTTTAAAGATTATAAAGATGGAACATTTATTAAGGGAACTTCTCAATATGAAAAAAGAGGAATTGCTGAAAATGTTCCCGCGTGGAATCCTGAAAATTGTATTCAATGTAATCTTTGTTCTTTTGTTTGTCCTCATGCTGTAATTAGACCTTTTTTGTTGACTGAAGAAGAATATCAAAAGGCTCCCTTAGAGGTTAAAGAAAAGGCCTTAAAGGCAATCGGGAACAATTATTATTTTCAAATTGGAATATCTACCTTAGATTGTACTGGTTGTGGAATTTGTGCTAAAATATGTCCTGGAAAAGATGGTAATAAAGCTCTTAGGATGAAACCTTTTGATGAAATTAATCATCAAAATGGGTTTGATTACTTAGTAAATGAAGTAACTGTTAAAAAAGAAGTTATTAAAAATAATGTTAAAGCCTCTCAATTTCAAAAACCTTTATTTGAATTTAGTGGGGCTTGTGCCGGTTGTGGCGAAACTCCGTATCTTAAACTATTAACTCAATTATTTAATGATCGTTTAATAATTGCTAATGCAACAGGTTGTTCTTCTATTTATGGAGCTAGTATGCCTAGTATGCCTTATTTAGTACCATGGGCTAATTCTTTATTTGAAGATAATGCAGAATATGGTTTTGGAATGGTAATAGCTTATCAACAAATGAGAAAAAGAATTGAAAATATGATGATTGATATGATTGATAACGTTGATGAAGAAAGTAGATATTTATTTGAATTATGGTTAAATGATAAAGATGATTATGAGGTAACTAAAGAAGTATATGAACGTTTAGATTATCAAAAAGTTCCTTTCTTAGAACCTTTAAAAGAATATCTTAAAACTCGTTCTGTTTGGGCGGTGGGGGGAGATGGTTGGGCCTATGATATTGGTTTTGGAGGTATTGATCATGTCTTAGCTAGCCATCATAATATTAATATTTTAGTTTTAGATACTCAAGTTTATTCTAATACAGGAGGCCAATTGTCAAAGGCATCAGAAAAAGGTTCTGTATCTAAGTTTTCAATTAGTGGGAAAGATACCATTAGAAAAGATTTAGCTCGAATGATGATGACTTATAAGCATGCTTATATTGCTGAAGTAAGTTTAGGAGCTAATATGAAGGCTACTTTAGATGCTTTCATCGAAGCTGAAAAGCATAAGGGCCCCTCATTGATTATAGCTTATGCTACTTGTATTTTACATGGTATTAAAAATGGGATGGAAGAAAGTATTGAACACCAAAAAAAAGCGGTTGCATGTGGTTATTTTCCTATTTTTAGATATAATCCAACAGAAGAAATTTTCAAATTAGATTATAATAATCCAAATTTTGATTTATTTGATCACTTTCTTGATAGTGAAAATCGGTTTACAATTTTAAAAAATATTAATCAAAAAAGAGCAGCTAAATTAAGAATGGAATTAAAAAAAGAGGCTAAAGAAAGATTTGCTTATTATCAATCTTTAGAAAAATAAATGATAATAATTTATCAACATTTTATTAATCTTGAGTTATTTAAGCTTGTTGACTTTAGCTTAAAATAGTAAAACACTTGATTATCTTTCCTTTTTTGTTTAAAATGATATAAGATATGTAATTAGGGAGGAGTTATTTGATGTTAGAAAAGTGTATTCCTAATATTTATCAAAAAAGTATTTATACTATAGATTATAAGAAATTGAAAAAAGCAGGAATTAAATGCATTTTATTTGATGTTGATAATACTTTAGTTCCAGTTGATATTAAAAAGCCACCTAAAAAAGTAAAGGATTTAATTGAAAAATTAAAAGAAATGGGTTTTATTATTGCTTTATTATCTAATGCTACAAAAGATAGGTTAAAGGTATTTAAAGATTATTTAGAAGTAGATTGTGCTGCTTTTGCTATGAAACCTTTGAGTTATAAATATCATAAAATTATGAAGGAATATAAATTATTAGAAAATGAAATAGCTAGTGTTGGCGATCAATTGTTAACTGATATTTTAGGTGGTAATAAAGTAGGTATTACAACTATTTTAGTTAATCCTATTAGTTTAAGAGATAAGTTAATAACTAAGATAAATAGAGGGATAGAGAAAATAATTATGAATAAGGCTAGTAAGAAACAATTGTTTTATAAGGGGCAATATTATGATTAAAAAATGTTTGGGCTGTGGAGCTACTTTTCAATCAGAAAAACCAGAAATGGCCGGTTATATTAATGCTAGTATTTATGGAAAGACTAAAATATGTCGTCGTTGTTTTCGTATTAAAAATTATGGTGATTATGTTTTTATTAAAAAAGATAGTGAAGATTATCAAAAAATGTTAAGTCATATTAATTATACTAACGATTTGGTTGTGTATGTAGTTGATTTATTTAATATTGGTCAAAAAATAGAAAAAGTTGATGATTTTTTAAAAAACCCTTTTATCCTTGTCTTAAATAAAAGAGATCTATTACCTAAAACATTAACGGAAATAGATATTATTAATTGGTTAAAGCCCTATAATTTAAATTATCTAAAGTTAATATGTATAAGTAGTCATGAACATTATCAGTTAGATAAATTATATGAGCTAATTAATTACTATAAAAAATCTAATAATGTTTATGTGGTGGGGAACACTAATGCTGGTAAATCAACTTTAATTAATACTTTAACTAAAAATTATGCTCATCAAGAATCAGATATAACAATTAGTATGTTACCGTCAACCACTTTTGAAATGATGGAAATAAAATTAAACGATGATTTAACTTTGATTGATACTCCTGGTTTATTAGATGGAGGTAGTATTGAGAATGTGGTTGATTTCATGAAATTAAAAACAATTATTCCAGTTAATGAGATACAACCAAGAATTTATCAAGTTCAAGCTAATCAATCGTTAATAATTGATGATTTAGTTAGAATTGATTATTTAGAAGGAAACAAAAATATTTTAGTAATTTATGTAGCTAATGGCATTAAGATTGAACAAGTAAATTTAAATCACGATATTCGATTACGAAAATTAAAAGAAATAAATTTCAATATTGAAGGTAATGAAGATGTGGTTATTAGTGGTTTAGGATGGATTAAAATTATTAATCAAGCTAAAATTAGAGTATACGCTTTAGATAACGTTAATATTTTTAAAAGGCATGCCCTAGTATAATTTTTATAGAAAAAGTAAAATTTAAGATAAATAATGAGTTTGTTTTTTTAAATTGATAACAATTATATAATTTAGAGGAAGTGTATTATGAAACAAATAAAATTAAAAAGGTTAATTAATAATCATGCTTTTACACTTGTTGAATTATTAGCCGTTATTATTATTTTAGGTGTTTTATCATCTATAGTAATTTCTTTAGGGATGAATTATATCAATAAAGCAAAAGAGCAAGCCTATTATTTATTAATTAATAGCATTGAAACTACTACTAGGTTATATATTGATGATTATCGAGATATTATTGACAATATTGATGAACCTGGTCAAGAAATTTCTATTACTTTAGGAGATTTAATTTCTAAAGAAATGTTAACTGAACCAGTAATTGATCCCAGAAATGATATTTCTATCCCTCTAGACACTAAAATTTATATTTATGTGTTGGGTAATAATCGATATGATATTAAATTTTCTTATTCTGACGAAAATTTATCTTCTTATTATCTTTTCCCTAAGAATAATTTGATTTTACATTTAGATGCCGCAAATATTATTAATTTAGATAATGGAGATATGGTAACTCAATGGGATGATTTATCGCCAAAAAAAATCATGCTACGCAATCTGATAATAGTTTTAAGCCTATATATAAAACCAACATTCTTAATAATCAAGCGATTGTTCGTTTTGCTAATAGTTATTTAATTTTACCAAATGATATCGCTATTCTTCTTAAGGCTAAAGAAGGAATAACTTTATTTTTAGTTGGTAATAAAACAGCTCATAATGAGAGGAATTCTTATATTGATATCACAATAGAAGCTAATAATTCTAAAATATTTCTTGATTTTCAAGCTAATAATACTTTGCGCTCTGGAGGAAGATCAAAATCTGAGAATTTTCAAAATGTAATTTCTGCTAATACATATACTACGAATAATTATCATATTATAAGTACTACTCAGAGTTTGGAAGATAATGAAATTAAAATATGGATTAATCAAGAAAAATTAACAACTACCGGAACGGTTAACTTTGGTCTTAATGCTTATAATGATGATTTTGGAACTCGTCATACTATTGGGGCAGCGGCTGGTAAAGTTAATTATTTAAGAGGAGATATTGCTGAGATATTATTATATAATACAGTATTAAATGATCAAAAACGACAACAAGTAGAACAATATTTAAATTATAAATGGTTAAAACATTAAAAAACATTAAAGTTGTGTTCTTTAATGTATTTAAAATAGATTATTCAAATGTTTATTAATATAAATTTAAATAATTAAATAAGAAATGCTTGTTTAGTAAATAGGTGATGAATATGATTATTAACTAAACTTTTTTTTAGCTTCACGGACAGTTGTTTTAATTTTCTTCCCTTTTATAGTTGCCTTTTGAATGTTTAATCGTTGTTTCTTTTTCGTAATATTCATTGCATGAGAACGTTTATTACCAAATAACGGTTTTCGATTAGTGACTTTTTTAGCCACGTTATCAGCTCCTTTTTTTTATTTAAGTCGTTTATAACGATAGCATACTATATAATTAAAGTCAAATTTTAGGGGGGTGGTTATCCTTGACGGCCATACATTAGTTTGATATAATTAAAATGTAATAAAAAACCGTCATGATTTAACATAACGGTTTGTCGCTCTAATTACCATAAAGGAAGTAGAGCTAAGAAAATAATAACACAATAAATATTAAAAAGTCAACGGCAAATTAAAAACTTTACACTTTTTTACATGTTTTAGGTAGGTGAGTATGAATTATATCCCGTTAAATGTCAAAACAAGCTATTCTTTATTATCTAGTTTAAATGATATTGAGGCTTTAATTGAAAAATGTAAGCTATATAATATTACTTCTTTAGCTATTACTGATTCTAATATGTTTGGAGTAATGGAATTTTATAAAGTTTGTCAAAAAAATAATTTAAAACCAATAATTGGTTTGGAAATAGAATTAGAAGATAATAAATTATATCTTTATGCTAAAAATTATGAAGGATATCAAAATTTAACGAGATTACTATACCAAAAACAAGAACAATTATTAACTATCGATCTTTTAAAAACATATCATCAACATTTAATATGTATTATTCCTTTTAAAGCCCTTCATTTATATAAGAAAATAAAAAGTATTTATTCAGATGTTTATCTTAGTTATCGTCAATTAAAAGAAAGAGAAGAATTAAGTAAAGTTAGTAAAAAACTAGTTTTTATGAATGAAGTTTTATATTTAGATAAAGATGATTCACTTTATTTAAAATATTTATATTTAATTAAAGATGGTAAGAAAAATGAAGATTTAGACAGCTATCAAGTTGAAGAAGATAATTATTTAATGACAATTGATGAAGTATTAACTTATAGTTTGAAAAAAGATTTAAAACAAATGCAAGAAATTAAAGATTTATGTCAGTTAACTTTTGATTATAATCAGGATTTATTACCTAAGTATAGTGATAAACCTGATTTTGATGATCATCTTTATTTAAGATCATTAACTAAAAAAGGGTTACAAAAAAGATTAGGCTCTAATGTTTTAGTTTCTTATGTAAAAAGATTAAAGTATGAATTAGAGATTGTTCATAAGATGGGTTTTGATAATTATTTTTTAGTTGTGTGGGACTTTGTTAAATATGCTAAAAAAAATAATATTTTAGTAGGTCCAGGAAGGGGTTCATCAGCTGGTAGTTTAATATCTTATTGTTTAGGAATTACTGATGTTGATCCCCTTAAATATAATTTATTATTTGAAAGGTTTTTAAATCCCGAACGTATTTCTATGCCTGACATTGATATTGATTTTGAATCAAATAGAAGAGGTGAAGTAGTTAATTATGTTATAAATAAATATGGTCCTAAAAGAGCGATGCCAATTATTACTTTTGTTACTTTAGGAGGTAAGCAAGTGATAAGGGATTTAGGTCGTATTTTTGATATAGATACTAAGTTATTAGATGAATTATCCAGATTAATAAATCCTTTTATTAAGTTACAAGAAAATCTTAAAACTAATAGTAACTTAAAAAAGTTATTAATTAAATATCCAGAATTATTAAAACTATATAAAATAGCTTATAAATTAGAAGGTATGAAAAGACAAATTTCAATTCATGCCGCTGGAATAGTTATTTCTAATCTTGAACTTAATAATTATCTTCCTCTTCAAAAATATGATCAACATTATATTACTGGTTTTTCAATGGAACATTTAGAAGAATTAGGTCTGTTGAAAATTGATTTTTTAGGTTTGAAAAACCTTACTTTAATTGAAGAGGTTTTAAATAAATTAAAAGAAGCAGGGAATCAAATAGCTTTTAATCAGATTCCTATGAATGATAAACAAACCTTTAATTTATTTAGTGAAGCTTTAACTGAGGGTATCTTTCAATTTGAATCAGTAGGGATGAAGAATTTTATTAACAAACTTAAACCTAATAATTTTGAAGATTTAGTAGCTGCTATTGCTTTGTTTAGACCAGGACCAATGGCTAATATTGATAATTATATTCGTCGTAAAAACGGATATGAAAAGATAGATTATTTGCATCCTGATTTATATTATATTTTAAAACCAACCTATGGAATTATTGTTTATCAAGAACAAATTATGCAAATAGCTCATGTAATGGCTGATTATTCATTAGGTGAAGCTGATGTTTTAAGAAGAGCGATGAGTAAAAAAAAGAAAGATATTTTAGAAAATGAGCAGCAAAAGTTTGTTTCTCGTAGTGTGTCTAAAGGATATCCTCATGATTTAGCTTTAAAGGTATATCGTTTAATTTTGAAGTTTGCTAATTATGGTTTTAATCGGGCTCATTCAGTAGCCTATGCTTTAATAGGTTATCGGATGGCTTATTTAAAAGTTCATTATAAAGCTTATTTTATGAGTAGTTTATTAACTAATGTTATTGGCAGTGACGTAAAGACCAAAGAGTATATTAAAGAATGTAAGCTTAATAATATTGCTATTTTAAAACCAGATATTAATAAAAGTACTTATCATTATCAAGTAGTATCAAAGGGTATTAGATTCAGTTTAGCTGCTATTCGTAATGTGGGTTTGATGGCCTGCCGTGAAATATTAAAAATTAGAGATGAAGGGTTGTTTGTTGATTTTTTTGATTTTGTTAGTCGAACCTATGGTCGGGCAGTTAATTCTAAAACTATTGAATCATTAATTGATGCAGATTGTTTTAAAGATTTTGGCTATAACCATCATACTTTGAATTATAATTTGGAAAAGGCTCTTAATTATGCTGATTTAGTTAAAGAAATATCTAAAGAATTAATTGAAAAGCCATTAATGGAAATAGTTACAGAATATTCTAAGGAGGAATTAACGAAAAGAGAATTACAGGTTTTAGGTTTTTATCTTAATCATCATCCAACCTCTAAATATGCAGCCTCTTATCAAAATTTAGTATTAACGATTGATTTTAAAAATCATTTTGATAAGATAGTAAATTGTGTTTTATATCTTGAAAAAGTATCTAAAATAAAGACTAAAAATAAAGATAATATGATTCTAGCAAGTGGAAGTGATGAATTAGGTATTGTCGATTTGGTTATTTTTCCTAAGTTATATTTAGAATATGAAAATATTGAAAGAGGTGACATTGTATACCTTAGTGGTAGAGTAGAAAAAAGAATGTCTCGTTATCAATTAAATATTTTCAAATTAACTAAATTATCTTAAATAGTTTTTAAGGCTGATAATCTCTTTTTATTTTAGAATATAATAATGAGACCTTAAAACTATTTTAATTATATTTTAAGGATTTATAAAGATTGAGGTGATACTATGAAGATTGATGATTTAAATCAAGCTCAACAAGAGGCTTTATTTCATCTTAAAGGTCCTTTGTTAATTGAAGCTGGGGCGGGTAGTGGTAAAACTAAAGTCTTAACTTATAAAATTGCTTATTTAATTAAAGAAAAAAAGATTAATCCTCATTCAATCTTAGCAATTACTTTTACTAATAAGGCTGCTAAAGAAATGAAAGATCGTGTTTTTGCTTTAGTTGGTAAAGAGGCTTATGGTATTCAAATATCAACTTTTCATGCTCTTGGGGTAAGAATTATTAAAAAATATCATCAAGCTTTAAAATTAGCTAGTAATTTTATTATTTTAGATGAAAATGACTGCTTAGCAGTTATTAAAAGTATTATGAAAGAATTAAATTTAGATATTAAATATTATAATCCTAAGATAATTAAAAATAAAATTAGTTCTGCTAAAAATGAATTAATTGATGAAAATGATTATCTAACATATGCCAAAGATGAATGGCATAAAATAGTAGCTCGTGTTTATAAACATTATCAAGCTTCTTTAATTAATAATAATATGGTAGATTTTGATGATTTGTTAAGATTACCAGTTGTTTTGTTTAAAAAAAATAAACAAATTTTAGATGATTATCAGCTTCATTATCATTATCTTTTAATTGATGAATATCAAGACACAAATCAAGCTCAATATGTTTTAGCTAAATTAATTAGCGCTAAACATCAAAATATTTGGGTGGTTGGTGATGCCGATCAGGCTATTTATGGATTTAGAGGAGCGAATTATCAAAATATTCTTAATTTTGAAAAGGATTATCAAAAAGCTAAAGTAATTTTATTAGAAGAAAATTATCGTTCACCTAAACTTATTTTAGAAGCCGCTAATAAGGTAATTAGTTATAATGAATTAAGACATCCTAAAAATTTATGGACTGAAAAGGGGAAAGGTAATCAGATAAGTTATTATCAAGCTGTCGATGAACGAGATGAGGCTTCTTTTATTGTTAAAGAAATAAAAGGGATAATGATTAAACACTCTTATTCATATAATGATATAGCGGTTTTATATCGGACTAATGCTCAATCTAGAGTAATTGAGGAAGTCTTTTTAAAAGAAAATATACCTTATAAAATAATAGGTGGTTATGCTTTTTATAATCGTAAAGAGGTAAAGGATTTATTAGCTTATTTAAAAGTTATTTATAATGAACAAGATAATCTTAATCTTCTTCGATGTATTAATAATCCTCCTCGCGGAATAGGTATAAAAACAATTGATAAATTAGTTGCTAAAGCTAAAGAAGAACAAAAAGCTATTTATGAAGTTCTTAATGGGGGTAAAGAACAAGCTTTTAAACAGTTGATTGAAGAGTTAAAAAAGGATAGTGAACAATTATCTCTTAGTAAGTTAATAGATAAAGTTTTAATTAAATCTGGTTTAGTTGCTTCTTTAGCTAAAAACAATGATTTAGAATCTACTATGAGATTAGAAAATATAGCTGAATTTAAATCAATTGTTAAATCATTTGAGGAACAACATGATGAAGTCTCTTTAGCGTCTTTTTTAATGGAAATTAGTTTATTTACTGATAAAAGTGAATCAATTAATCTTACTAATCGAGTATCGTTAATGACTATTCATGCTGTTAAAGGTTTAGAGTTTGAAATTGTTTTTATAACCGGTTTAGAGGAAGGACTTTTTCCCCATCATAATGCTTTAGATAATCTTGAAGAACTAGAAGAAGAGCGACGTCTTTTTTATGTTGGCTTGACTAGAACTAAAAAGTATCTTTATTTAACTAATACTAAAAATAGATTATTATTTGGTGATCGAGCTGGTAATTTAGTTAGTCGTTTTATTAAAGAAATAGGTGATGATTATCTTAAGAAGGTAATAATGAAAGATAAGCAATTAAAGATAACTAAGCTTCCTAAAATAAAAGCAGTTAAACGGCAGTCTATTATTCACAAGAAATATGGAAAGGGATTTATTATTTCTAAAGGTAAAAAAATAATGGTTGCAGCTTTTAGTTATCCATATGGAATAAAAATAATAAAGAATAAAGATAAGTGAGGAGTTAGGGATAATGAAAATATTAAAGATTATTTTAAATGATAAGGAGGGATATTATAAAACAGTTTATTTATGTTAATAAAGAAAGAGGAATTGATAAATATTTTAAACCTAATAACTTAGTTAAGACTAATAGTCGTTATCATAAAGGAATAATGTTAGAAGCTGAAACTTTTAAACATTGGCAAGCTTTACAAAAAGAAGTTTTAAAAGCAGGTTTTGATCTTGAAATTGAAAGTGGTTATCGATCGTATGATTATCAACAGCAATTATTAATTAATCTTATTAAGGAAAAAGGAGAAACTTATGCCTATCAAGCGGTAGCGAAACCAGGGCATTCAGAGCATCAAACTGGGGAGGCTTTAGATTATTGTGTTCTTAAAGATAATAATTTTATTATTGAACAGGATGTAGATAATTTAGAAGCTTCTATTTATACTAATAAACTAGCCCCTCAATTTGGATTTATTGTTAGATATCCTAAAGGGAAACAATCTATTACAGGTTATATTTATGAACCGTGGCATTTAAGATATGTAGGTAAAACTTTAGCCCTTTATCTTAGTGAAAATAATTTAACCTTAGATGAATATATGTTAAAATAAAAGATACAGTTGATATTATTAAAATAATTAAACCAATTTATAATTTTAAAGGTTAAAAATAAAATAATGAATTCTAAAATAATAGTAAAAGTGAGGAGCTAAAATGGATATAAAAAAACGAATTAAGGAATTAATTAAAATTATTGATGAAGCAAATCATGAATATTATGGGTTAGATAATCCTAGTTTAACTGATCAAGAATATGATCGTTATATGCAAGAGTTATTTAATTTGGAAGCTAAATATCCAAATTATGTTCTTTCAACTTCCCCAACTCAAAAAGTAGGGAGTCGTGCCTCAGCTAAATATCTTAAGGTTTCCCACAAAATTCCAATGCTTAGTTTAGGAAATATATTTAATGAAACTGATGTTAGAAAGTTTGATGCTCGTCTTAAAGAAAAAAAGATTACTTCTGGATATGTATGTGAGTTAAAGATTGATGGTTTAGCTATTTCATTAATTTATGAACAAGGACTATTTATAAGGGCAGTTACTAGAGGAGATGGCTTAGTTGGTGAGGATATTACTGTTAATGTTAGAATGATTAAATCAATTCCTTTAAAGATAAAAGAAAAAATAGATATTGAAGTTCGAGGAGAAATATTTATTCCTAAAAAGGTTTTTATTAAACTTAATCAAAATCGTTATAAAGAAGGTTTAAAGCCTTTTATGAATGCTCGTAATGCTGCTTCGGGTACTGTTAGACAATTAGATTCTAAAGTGGTTTTAAAACGTCAATTAGATTGTTTTGTTTATCATTTAGCTAATGCTATGAATTATGGGATGACAAAGCATTCTCAAAGTTTAGAATATTTAAAAGAGTTAGGTTTTAAATTAGAACCTAATAGTAAATATATAAATAAAATAGATGATGTTTTAACTTTTATTGACTTTTATACTAATCATCGTCAAACTTTAGATTATGATATTGATGGTATCGTAATAAAAGTAGATAATCTTTTAGATCAACAACAATTAGGGGCTACTGATAGGCAACCCAAATGGGCAACTGCCTATAAATTTCCCGCTAAAGAAGCAACTACTAGATTAAAAGATATTGTTTTTACAGTTGGACGAACTGGACAAGTAACCCCTAATGCTGTTTTAGAACCAGTTATTATTCAAGGTTCTTTGATTAGAAGGGCTAGTCTTCATAATGAAAATATTATTAAGGAAAAGGATATTAAAATAGGGGATATCGTTATTGTTAGGAAAGCAGGCGAAGTTATTCCTGAAGTAGTTAAAGCAGTTAAAGAGCGCCGTCGGGGTAAAGAGAAAGAATTTAAAATGCCTAAAGATTGTCCTATTTGTAATACGTTATTAGTAAAAAGTAATAGTGGTTATTTTTGTTATAACAAAAATTGTGAAGCTAGGAAGATTGAAGGTTTAGTTCATTTTGTAAGTAGAAAAGCAATGAATATTGAAGGTTTAGGTGAAAAAATAATAGAAGACTTTTATAATTTGGGCTTTTTAAAAACGTTGCCTGATATTTATCTTTTATATCAACATCAAGAAGAATTAAAAGAATTAGAGGGTTTTGGGAATAAAAGTATAGACAAATTATTAATAAATATAGAAAACAGCAAACAAAATTCATTAGACAAATTATTATTTGCTTTAGGTATTAGCCAAGTAGGTAGTAAAATTGCTAAAGTTTTAGCAGCTAAATATCAAACTTTAGATAATTTAAGCCAAGCTTCCATTAAGGAGCTTATGATGAATAATGATATAGGTCCCATTATATCTCAAAATTTAATTAATTATTTTAGTAATTTAGATAACCAAAAGATGATTACTGATTTAAAAAAACTAGGTATAAATATGAAATATATAGTTAAAAATCAAATCTTTAATCCTCATATTGATGGTAAAACTTTTGTTATTACGGGGACTTTATCAATTCCTAGGAAAGAATTAATAACTATAATTGAAAATCACAATGGTCAAGTAAGTGAAAATGTATCTTTTAAAACTGATATAGTTATCGTGGGAAAGAATCCGGGTAGTAAATATATAAAGGCTTTAAAAATAGGAATTAGTATTTGGAATGAGGATAAATTAAAGGATATATTAGAATAAAGGCTATAAAAAATAATTAATGACAAAAAACGACATTTTTTACAGTTTTTCATCCTAAAATAGAGGAATATATATTTTTTATTAAGAAAAAAATATATAGACCCAAAAAAGGAGGTGAAAAAATGACATCTTATGAAATTTCGGCCGAAACTTTAGCCATTATACCAATTGATAATGGTCATTCTAAAGTAGTTGAAAAGGATCGTACTTTTATTGTTAATATGAAACCAATGGATATTATTGAAAATAGTTGCCAATTTTTCGGAAGTTCTTATTTTGGCCGCCATTCCGGAACAAAAAAATTAATTGGTGTTTCCCATAAAGCACCTATTATCGTTGAAGAGAGTAGGGAAATAATCTTTTTTCCTACTAATTCACCAAGATTATATGATTGTTGTTGGATATCGTTAAAGAACATTGAAAAGTACAAGAAAATCGATCACAAAAATTCATTAGTAATATTTACTAGTGGCTATTTACTGGATGTAGATATTTCCTATGGTTCCTTAGAAAACCAAATTTTAAGGGCTACGAGATTAGAGTCAGTATTGAGAAGTAGAAAAACGATTTAAAAAACGGGGAAACCGTTTTTTGTTTTTATTACTTATTTTTTAACATATTTAATTTGTTAAAATATAATAATAATATAGAATTGTAATTGACCATTTTTAGTTATTTGTAGTATAATCTCTAATGCAAGAGGTGAGAGATGAAATTTGTTGAAAGGTATAAATGGTTACTTATCTTATGTGGCAGTTTATTAATTATTATTTTAGTTATTGCTTATTTTACTTTTTATAATATTAAATCTGTTTATGGTAACCGTTTAGAAGGCATTAATCAAGTTTTAATTAAAGAAGATTTGAAAAATGATTTTAAAAGCAATCTTCTTTCATTATCAGAAGTTGATCAGGTTAATATTGATATTAGAGGAAAAATAATTAATATTATTATTATCATTGATGATGGTATAAATCTTGAAAAAGCTTATCAAATTGCTGATAATTTATTAACAAGGTTTCCTAATGATATACTAGCTTTTTATGATGTGCAGTTTTTTATAAATTTAAAAAACGAAGTAACAGATTACACTTTTCCGATTATTGGATATAAAAATAAAAACAGCCATAATATAGTTTGGACATTAGTCAAAGGAGATCATGATGAAGATTAAATATCGTTATTCTAAAGTTTTAATTTTTTTACTTTGCTTTTTAATTGTTATGTCTAGTATTATTACTTATCAATTATTTAATCCTATTCCTAAAAATAATTTGGTTAATTTAAGCCTTTTTGAAGAAAGGTGGATTCAAGAAAATAAAAACAAGATGATAGATATTGCTATCTTAAATAATATTCCAATTTTTAGTAGTGGTGGTGAAGGATTAATTTTTTCGTTATTAGATGCTATTAAAATAGATAGTGATTTAGATTTTAATAAGATTTCTTATAATATTAACGGCCCTCAGCCTAACAATCAATTTATTTTTAAAATAATAGATAATAATCAATTATTATCAGCTAATGATTTGTTATTATTAGAAGATTATTACGTTGTTTTAAGTAAAGAAAAGGAGAAAATAAATGATTTAAAGTTATTAGATGATACTAATATTGGGTTATTAAGAGGGGATTTAAATAAGATAACTAATTATTTAAATCAAACCAAAAAAATATCATATGTCCCAGTTGATAATATAGATGAATTAAATATTTTATTTGAAGATAATTTAATTGATTATTTAATTATTCCCCGCCAATTATATTTTTCTTTTATTATTACTAATGAGTATCAGGTAGTGTATACTTTTAATAATTTATCTATAAAATATGTTTTAACCTATCACCTTGATAATGATGATAAATTAAATAGTATTATTAAAAAGTATTTTCAAGGATGGATGGCTAATGATTATTTAAATGATTATAATGAAGCAATGTTTAAATTATATGCTGATCTTAAAAATATTAGTGATGAGCAAAAGGATGCTTTTAAAAGTAAAAGGTATATATATGGTTACCTTGAAAATAAACCCTATGATGCTTTAATCGATAATAAATTAGCAGGCATTAATAGTCAATTTATTGACCCGTTTGCTTCTTTTTCCAACATTGAATTAACTCATAAAAAATATAATTCAATAGAAACTTTGTATAAAGATTTTAACAAAGGGGAAATTGACATTATTTTTGATTATTATAATTTTAATGTAACGGATAATTATTTAGCAACCAATGAGGTAATCGCTAATCGTTATGTTGTTTTATCATCAATAAAAAACAATTTAATTTTAGATGGGTTAACATCGTTGGACGGAAAAACGATAGCTACTATAAAAAATTTAAAATTAACTAAGTTTTTAGATCGAAATACTGAAGTTTCTTGGAAATTAGTTGACCGTTTTCAACAATTGCTTAATTATGATTTAATTCTTCTAGATTATAATACTTATCTTTATTATAAACACACTAAATTATCAAATTATAATCTTATTTTTGAAGATGATGCCTCTCCCAATTATCGTTATTTAATTAGTAATAAAGATAATAACCGTTTGTTTTATTTATTTTATCAATATTATTTAACTAGTATTAATGAGCAGCAATATCAATATTTAGCTATTAATAATCTTTTATTAACTGAGGATGAATTAAATTTATCCTCATTATGGTTATATATTATTTTAATTCCTAGCTTTGGAGTAATGTTTTATTTTTTATTATTTAAAATAAAACAATTAAAAAAGGCAAAAGAGTATACAAAAGTCAAATATATTGATCATCTTACTTCGTTAAAAAATAGATGTTATTTAAACCATCATCTTCATCAATGGGAGGAAAATACTGTTTATCCACAAGCTATAATGATTATCAATTTAAATAATATAAAAGAAATTAATAATAATTATGGTCATGATGAGGGAGATCGTTTAATTAAAATGGTGGCTAATATTTTGATTAATCATCAATTATCTAAAACAGATGTTATTAGGATTGATGGGGATGAATTTCTTATTTATATGATTGGTTATGAAAAAGTTGCTATAGAGGAATATCTTAAAAAGTTAAATAATTTGTTTAGTGATTTACCTTATGATTACGGAGCTTCTTTAGGTTATAGTATGATTACAGATGATATTAAAACAATTGATGATGCTACTAATGAGGCTATTTTAAACATGTTAAAAGATAAAGAAGCTAAAAAAAGTAATAAGGATTCTTAAATTAGGTGGTAAATAATGATAAAAAAAAGAATTGTTATTTTTCTAAAGAGACTAAAAGAAGTTATTAGCATTCCAGTAATGACTGTTCTTCCTGGACAATTGGCTTTTTATTTTGTATTATCATTAATTCCTTTAATAACTTTAGTAGCTTTAATTGCGACCTTTTTTTCTTTTTCAACAGCTAATTTTATTGCTTTTATTGAACATTCCTTTCCGGCTTCAACTAGCAATTTAATTATTCCTTTATTTGAGGGTAAAGGTTTTGATGTAAGTGTTTTTATCTTTATTGTTTCAGCCTTTTTATTAGCCTCTAATGGGCTTCATTCTGTCATTGTAACTTCTAATATTTTATATAAGGTAAAAAATGATAATGTTTTAAAAAGAAGAATAAAAGCTGTCATTTTAACTTTTTTATTAGTTTTATTATTAGGTTTTATTATTATTATTCCGGCTTTTGGTAATTTTATTTTATTAGCTTTAAAAGAAATAAATATTATTAAATCTATTCATAATAAGTTATTTTATATATTTAAATTAGCAGAAATGCCATTATCCTTTTTATATATCTTTTTTAACATTAAATTGATTTATACTATTGCACCTGATAAATATATAAAAAGTAAAGATTCTACTTATGGAGCTTTATTTACAACTGTTTTATGGATTATAATAACCAAATTTTATTCTTTTTATGTAGCTCTTTTTGCCACCTATAATCTTTTTTATGGTAGTATTGTTAATTTAATTATTTTATTATTATGGATTTATATTTTATCTTATATTTTTGTTACCGGTTTAGCTTTAAATGCATTATCTTCAAACAAAGAAAAATAATAAATAAAAAATTTAAGTTAATAATAAAAATGAATGCATTAAAATTGGTACCTAAAATGATGTGTTCATTATCCTAGACTACACTTTAAAGGTATCCTTTATATACAGTTGGTCTATTTTTAGATAAAGTGGTTTTGTAAACCACTTTTTATAATATGAATATTCTTTTAAAAATGTTATACTTATATAAGCGGTGATATTATGCAAAATAAAAAAGCTTTATATTATTTTAAAAAGATGTGGCCTTTTTTTAAACTTTATAAAAGAAATTTTATAATATTAGTTATTATTGGTTTATTTACTAGCTCAATATCTATTTTATATCCTGTTTTAAACGCTCATTTAATCACAAATTTAACTACTTTAAATTTTGTTAAAGCTAAAAACTTTGTGCTCCTTATTTTTATGGTTCAGGCTGGAAGCCGTCTTATTCGTTTTATATCATTTCGTAATTATGAAAAAACAAGAGGTAATATTATTTTAAATATTCGTAAATATATTTGTCGTCATTTACTTGAATTAGAGGTTAGTAATTTTGATAAATATGCTACTGGGATATTTCACCAGCGAATAATTAAAGATTCTGAGGAAGTGTTTGATGTTTTTCATCGCTTTCAATTATATATTTTTGACATTATAGCTAATTTTGGTATTTTAGCTTATGTTTTTGTGATTAATATTCCAATAGGATTGCTTTATCTTTTTTCAAGTGTTCTTCTTTTTATAGTAAATAATAAAGAAGTAAAAGAAAGAAGAAAAAAAAGAAAGGATTTAAAGATAACTGAGGAAAAAGCTAGTAGTCTTTTGAGTGAAATGGTTAGAGGAATTCGTGATATAAAAATATTAAATTTAAAAAAGCAATTTAATAAACATAGCAATCAAGTTTTATATGACCATTTTCAAAAAAATTATGATTTAGAACAAATAAAATGGAATTTTTGGATTGTCTATCGTGTTTTAGAAGAATTGTTAGTTGCTTTAATTATTCTTTTTGGTATTTATTTAATTATTAACCAACAATTAAGTGTGGTTAACTTACTTATTGTTTTTCTGTATCGTCATAATATTTTTAATTTTCTAGATGATATTTCGGAATTAAAACAATTTACGGCTGATTTTAGTTTATCATCAGAACGGATATTTGAATTGGTTGAAGGACCTAAATTTAGAAAAGATAAATATGGAAAAAAGAATATAGGTCGTATTAAGGGGAAATTAGAATTTAAAAATGTAGCTTTTAGTTATGGCTCTAATCAAGTCTTTAATAATTTAAATTTATTAATTTATCCAAATCAAAGCATTGCAATTGTCGGTCGGAGCGGTAGCGGGAAAAGCTCTATCTTTAATTTGATTTCTAAATTATATTTACCCGATAAAGGTTTGATTTTAATTGATGATGTCCCAATTAACGAATTATCAGAAGCCTCATTAAGAAATAATATTTCAATTGTTTCTCAACATCCTTATCTCTTTAATATGACTATTAAAGAAAATTTAAAACTAGCAAAAGAAAACATTAGTGATAAGGAAATCATTACTAAATGTAAAATGGCTTGTATTCATGATTATATAATGACTTTACCTGATCAATATGATACTTTACTTGGTGAAGGAGGCGTTAATTTAAGTGGGGGTCAACTTCAACGATTAGCTATTGCCAGGGCCTTAATTAAAGATACGGAAATTATTTTATTTGACGAAGCTACGAGTTCATTGGATAATGAAACTCAAAAAGCTATTCAGCAATCGATTCGTAATATTTCTAAAGATTATACGATTATAATTATTGCTCATCGATTAAATACAGTTATTGATTGTGATCGAATTTTAGTTTTAGATAAGGGTGAAATAATAGCTGAGGGCTCGCATCAACAATTAATCAAGGATTCTGATGTATATAAAGAACTATATCAATAACTTCTTTATAGTCAATTAGTGTTAAATAGCAGTTATTAATTTGAAAAAAAAGTTAGAAAGTGCTATACTTTAAACATCAGTTTTTTTATTGATGGAGGAAATTATGGCTAACTTAATAACCAAAATAAAAACTAGAATAAAAAATTTAAAGAAGTTTAATTTTAAACAATATATTCAAAATTTAAAAAATTTAAGCTTTAAACAATATATTAGCAATAATCCTTTATTTATAGTAACAATTATTACTTTGTTATTAAATTCAACTATCTTAAGATTTGTGACAGTTAAAAATTATTTTGATTTTAGACCAATTATCGCTGATTTAGCGATTGTTTTGATTGTTTGTTCTTTTGTGTTTTTATTTAAACCAAAAAAGCAAATAATATATTTAATGATAATCTCAATAGTTTTAAGTTTGATTTGTATGATTAATAGTCTTTATTATACTTTTTATACTTCTTTCGCTTCGGTTTCTTTGTTAGTAACCTCACTACAAGCTGTTGATGTAGGTGATGCTATTGTTCAAAACGTTTTACAAGTTAAAGATTTTATTTTTTTATGTCAACCATTAGTTGTTTTATTTACTCATATAAATTTAAAAAAAAGAAAATCATATCAAAAATATTATTTTCAAAAAGAACAGCGTTATACTTTAAAAACCATTTTAGCTGCTTTTATTTTATTAGTTATTTTCTTTCTTTCTCTAACACCAATTGATATCAGTCGTTTAATTAAACAGTGGAATAGAGAGTTTTTAGTAATGAAGGTAGGTTTGTATACTTATCAAACAAATGACTTTTTTAGGAGCTTAGAACCTAAAATTAATAGTATTTTTGGTTATGATGAAGTAGCTAGAAAAGTAAGTACTTATTATGATGAACGGGAATTAGATTTAAGTCATAATAAATATACTAATATTTTTAAGGGTAAAAACATTTTGACGATTCATGCTGAAAGCATTCAATCTTTTGTCATGGATTTAACTTTTAATAATCAAGAAGTAACTCCTAATTTAAACCGTTTAGCGAAATCTGGTTTAAACTTTACTAATTTTTATGCTCAAGTGGGGGCAGGAACTAGTAGTGATAGTGAATTTACTTTAAATACTTCTTTATTACCTGTTTCTAGTGGCACTGTTTTTGTTAGTTATTGGGATCGTTTATTTGTTACTATCCCTAAACTATTAAAAGCTCAAAATTATTATTCGTTTAGTATGCATGGTAATAATGGTACTTATTGGAATCGTTTAGTAGTTCATCGAGAAATGGGTTATGATCGAATGTATCATAAAAACGATTATGAAATTGACGAAAAAATTGGTTTGGGTTTATCTGATCGTTCATTTTTTCGTCAATCAATTCCAATGATTAAAGAAATAAGTAAAAATAATAAGTCTTTTTATGGAACAATGATTATGCTTACTAATCATACTCCCTTTGATAGGATTGATTTATATGGAGAATTTCCAGTAGATGCTCAAATATCACTTATCAATGAAGAAGGAATTGAAGAAACAATTAATGCTCCTTATATGGAAGGGACATTACTTGGAAATTATTTTAAAGCCGTTCATTATGCTGATTCAGCGATTGGAGAATTTATTGATGGTTTAGATGAAGCTGGTTTGCTCGATAATACTGTTATAGTAATTTACGGTGATCATGATGCTAGATTACCACGTAAAGAATATGTACGTCTTTATAATTATGATCCCTATACTGATTCAATTATTAACAAAGAAGATCCTGGGTATATGCCGGTTAATTATTATACTTATGAATTAAATCGAAAGGTTCCTTTTATTATTTGGACAAAAGACGGTAAAATTAAAGGTGATATAGATAAAGTAATGGGGATGTATGATATTTTACCTACCTTAGGTAATATGTTTGATTTTTATAGTCCTTATCAATTAGGACATGATATTTTTAAAGTTGATGAAAATATAGTTGTTTTTCCAAATGGTAATTGGTTGACTAATGATCTTTATTATAATAATCAAAAACAGGAGTATTTATTATTAAAAGAAGACATTATTAGTCAGGAATATATAGATAAATATCAACAACATGCTAGTTTGGTTTTGGATATATCTAATTCAATAATCTTATATGATTATATTAGGAAACAACAAGAAATAGATGATTTGATGAAAGAATATAAGGGAGTGTAATTAAATGAAAAAAAGAATATTAATTATTTTAGGTTTTTTGTTAAGTTCTTTTTTGGTTGTTATTTTTATAGTTGGTTTAATTAATATAAAAGTTGATAATCAAGATGATTCAAGTATTATAAAAGAAATTCCACTTTACGGTTATGTTTTGGAAGATACTAAATCAAAATTATTTGCTGATACATTTGATGAATTATATAAGGTTTTAACAAAAGATGAAATAGATAACAAATTATATGCTACTTTAATCTCAAAATTATTTATTATAGATTTTTACGATTTAGATAATAAATTAAGTCGTAATGATATTGGAGGAGTACAATTTATTCATTCAGCTATCGAGGATAATTTTATAATGAAGGCTAAAGATACTTTTTATAAATATATTGAAAACAATTTGTATGGGGATCGAAAACAATTGTTGCCTAAAATAAAAAAAATAACAGTTTTAACTGTAGAAGAGGTTAAATATCAATATAATGGTGAACATGAAGCATATAAAATTATTTTAACCTGGGATTATGAAAAAGATTTAGATTATCAATCTAAAGCTATTCTTTATTTAATTAATGAAGATATAAAATTAAGTATAGTTGAATTAACAGAAGAATAAAAGGTTTGCTTTTATTCTTCTTCTATTTCTTCTAATAGATAATATTTAATAATTAATTCTGCTCCGATATTTGATACTTTGGTTTGGGGCTTTATTGATTGTTCAAATATGATTCCGTTTTTTAAAGGATCAATAGTGATTTCTTTTGTTTTAGTTACAATAAAATTAAAGAATATGTTATTTAACCATTTATCAACTTCGCTTATTGAATTATCTATAAAATTTGGCATTAAACAAACATCTTTTAATTCGTTTTCAGGTTCGTTACAATTAATTTTTTCTATTTTAGGAGTTGTTTTATTAATAATAGTTAGGATAATTTCGTTATTATTAAGCTGATTTAATAAAGTATGGGTTGGAATATTTTGATAAATTATTTGATTTTGTTGATACTCATCATCTGTTGAATCGATACTTTTAAAAGTTATTTTAATTTTATTGTTTATTCCCCAATCAATTGCTTCTTGTTTAGTTTTAACAGTAAAATTAGGAATTACTTGAATAGTTTTTTTACTGTAAATATCTTGGCCAATTATAGATTGTTGATAAGGTTCATTGATTGAAAAAGAGAAGTTTTTAATTAAAATAGGATTTTCTATTTCTAAATTTATTTTCATGGCTTTAATAATCGCTTCTAAACTATCTTGATAGTAAACATAATTATATAATGATTTGTTAAAACTAGCATCATATATATATTGATCATAGCCGTTTAAATATAATCTTTCTAAAAATAAAATATCATTATTTTTTATTTTCTTATTATGTTTAATAAGATCTTTACTTACATTATAAAAGTTTAAAATTTGATTAGTTTCTAAATTAGTATCAATTGTTTTTTCCATGATATCTAACAAAGTATAAACTTTATTAATGTTATTTATTTTTTTGGTTTCGTTTAAGATAGCACTTAAAACTAATTGTTGATTTAAACCTCGTTTTAAATCGTTCATTTTATTATTGACATAATATTTTCCACATATTTTTAAATCTTTACGATGTCTAGCTAAAGCTAAAGCTTCTTCACCATTTATAGTTTGTTGGCCCGCTTTTAAATAAATTGTTTGATCATCCCATTGGCGTTTGCTATTTTGTTCACAAAAGGTGATTGGGACATCTATTTTTATTCCTCCTAAAGCATTAACTAGATCGACTACGCCTTTAAAGTTAATTTTTATATAATAATCAATTTTAATACTAGTAAAGTTTTCGATGGTTTTAATCATGCAATCTTCTCCGTGCCAAGCAGCATGAGTAATTTTATTTTTAAGATTATTTTTAAAACACATTATTGGGACATAGGTATCTCGTGGGATACTTAAAATAGTAGTATTTAATGTTTTGGGATTAAAAGTAATTAACATTAAGGCATCACCATTAAAAGCAGATCCGCTATTAATATCATCTTTAGTAGAATCTACTCCCATTATTAAAAAGGTAAATGGTTCAGTTAATTTTTTTATTGCCTTTTTTTTATTATCTTTGGTTACTTTTTTTGATTGACTAATAATAATTTTAGTTTCATCTTTAATATTTTCAAAAGATTCAATTGATGAAAACATAGTTATATAATTACCAGAAATAAAAACGGCATCAATTGATTGATTATACAGATCTGTTAGCATTTGAATAAAGCTTTCGTATAAAACGATATCATTGTTTTTATTTAATTTATAACGCTTAATTAATTCCTGACTGATGATAAAACCTTCAATGTTATCTTCGTCATTAATTAAAGCTATTTTTTTCTTTTTCACGTCATTAATATTGTTTATGTCATTATCTATTAAAGTTATTAAATTAGTAGTATAGGTAATTTGTGATTTATTTATATTGACTAAAGTAGAATAAACTTTATTAATGGTAAAAGCACTTAAAGATTGGATAATAATTAACAAAAAAATAAAGATTAACATTATTTTCAATTTATTTTTCAATTTAAATAGTAATCGATAGCTTTTTATAATAAGGAATATAGTAAGTGAGCTAATTATAAAAATAATTATAATTCTTAATATAGTTTCAATATTACTAAATAAAAGAAGACTGAAACAAAGATAAAGACTGCTACCAAGATAAACAAGTAATAATAAAATTGTTAACAAACGTAATTTAAAGGGGGATCGTCGATAAAGGAGAATTGTTTTTTTCATGTTGTAATCCTTTCTTTTATCAATTATAGTCTAAAAAATGGTTTTCGTAAATAATTTTTGCGAAAATAATTTTAGTTTGAAATTATAATTAATAAAATTATTTTAATATCTTGATGAAAAACGATTTAAAAATCAACTAAAAATTATGATATAAAATAGGTATATATATAATTAAAAAGAATAATCTTGAAGATAATTTATAAAATTAATTAAAAAACAAAGCCAAAAAGGATATTAAATTGTAAAAACGATGATTGGCTTTACATCTTCTAATGTCAAATTTAAACGATTAGTCTTGTTCGCTTTTCTGTTAATTGATATACTATTTATAGCATTAACGAAGTGGAGGTTGATTATGAAATTAGTTATTAAGAGCTTAAGTTTATTGTTAATAAGCTTATTTATTTCTTCTTTTTGCCATTTAATTGTTAAAGCAGAAACAGTTACTATTTCAATAGTTAATAATAATCGTGTTAATGTTAGAACTGGTCCTGGGACTAATTATCCAAATATCAATATTAATAATCAAGTGTTACTTGGAGCAGGACATAAAGTTTCAATATTAGGTTCAAAAAATGATAATGAAGGTATTCCATGGTATCACCTTGATTTTAATTATGATAGTATTAATTATAAAGGTTATATGAGAAGTGATTATATATCGACTATTACTTATGAACTTACGGATGATTCTGATTTTGAAAGCTATTTAATTGATCAAGCTTTTCCATCAAGTTATTGGTCTAAATTAAAGGAATTGCATGCTATATATCCAAATTGGGTTTTTATAGCTCAACATACTGGTTTAAATTGGAATGATGTAATAAATGCTCAAAGCGTGGTGGGGAAAAGTTTAATTTATTATAATCGTGATGTAGCTTATCGTTCGACTGAAGCGGGAGCTTATAATGTAGGTACTGATACTTGGATTCCTTTAGATGGTACGAGTTGGTATGCAGCTCATCCTGATGTGGTAGCTTATCATATGGACCCAAGAAACTTTTTAACTTTAACTAATGTTTTAATGTTTGAAGCTTTAAATTACCAAAGTGCTTATCAAACTAAGACAGTAGTACAACGAGTTTTAAATGGTACTTTTATGGCTAATTCTTACTCATATAATGGAAGTAACAAATCATATGCTGATACTTTTATTGAAGCCGCTAGCTTAAAAAAGGTTAGCCCTATTCATTTAGCTTCTCGAGTTAGGCAAGAACAGGGTAGTGGTGGTTCAGCAGCAGTTACTGGAGGTTCTTTCTCTTATAATGGTAAAACATACAGTGGGTTATATAACTTTTTTAACATTGGGGCTACTAGTGGGGTAGACAATTGGAAAAAGGGTTTGGTTTATGCTAATGGGGGAGAAAATGGAACTGATACTTCTTATGGTAGACCATGGAAAAGTCCATATACTTCAATTGTTGGTGGTGCCGAATTTTTAGGTGGGGCTTATATTACTCGCGCTCAAAATACTTTATATTTACAAAAATGGAATGTTGCCCCTAATGCTTATTATACAAAACATACTCATCAATATATGACTAATATTGAAGCTCCTAAATCAGAATCAAGTATTACCTATAATGCTTATCTTAATTATGGCGTTTTAGATAATCCATTAGTTTTTATTGTTCCTGTTTATAATAATATGCCGGTGGTTACTAGTTTACCAACTTTATTAGGTAATGCTAATAATTATTTAAATTCGATTAAGATTAATGGTATTCCTTTAGCAGCTTTTAATCGAGATACTTTAAATTATACTTTTTATGTACCAACTTTACTTAATAATATTAATATTGAGGCAGTTAAAGCAAGTTCTAAAGCTCGTATTTTATCCGGGGTTGGCAATATTGTTTTAAATAAAGAGAAAAACATTAATGATATTATAATTGAAGCTGAAAATGGAACAAAGTTAACTTATAAGATTACGATTATAAAAAGGGATGATATTCCTATTACGGTTAATGATATTGTTGGTAGTTTAAAATGGAATATTAATAACAACTTATTAAGTGGCATTCCTTTAAATACTAGTGTTGATAAGTTTATTAGTAAGATTAATCAGGTTAATCAATTTGCCACAATTGAAACTTTAACCCCTACTAATGAACCTAAAACAAGTGGCAATATTACTACTGGAGATAAAATTGCTATTGTTAGTAATAATGAAAATCATCAATTTACTATTTTAATTTATGGTAATGTTAAAGGAGAAGATCAAGTTACTATCAAAGATTTATTAATGGTCCAACGTCATTTATTAAAGGTTGTTAATTTAACTGGTGTTTATGAAAAAGCAGCTGATGTTGATCGAGATGGGCAAATTACGATTAAGGATTTATTAATGATTCAACGTCATCTTTTAGGAATAGATGCTATTAGACAATAGGAGGTTATGATGAGAATATTAAAACAAATAATAGGGCTAAGTTTAGTTGGGTTATTAGTGAGTATAGTCCCGCTTCAAATAAAGGCCGCTAGTGGAACGATAAACGCTAGAGCGTCTAAAACAACGGTAGTTATTGGGAGCTCTGTTACGGTAACAGTTACTGTTTCTAGCCCAGTAATAATTGGAGCTTGGGAGTTTGTAGTTAATTATGATAAAAGTAAGTTAAAACTTACCAGTACTAATAATGCTACTTTTATTGTAGGTTATGGGGATGGTTCTAGAAAATCAATTTCCTATACTTATACTTTTAAAACTCTTGCTTTAGGTAAGACTACAGTCTCAGTTAAAGATGCTTCCCTTATTGATTTTGAAGTAAATGAGATGGGTTTAACTACTTCAGGATGTACTATTAATGTTGTTGAATCAGTAGCGTCTACGCTATCTTCTAATAATGATTTAACTAGTCTTTCAGTCTTAGATTATGAACTAGATCCTATTTTTAAGGCTGATGAAACATCTTATACAGTTGATATTAATGAATTACTTACTGAAATTACTATTTTAGCGAAAAGCGCTGATTCTAAAGCGACTATTATTGGTGATGGGCTTTTAAAAGTTAGTGAAGGTTCTAATAAGTTTGATATTAAAGTAACTGCTGAAAATGGTAATCCTAAAACCTATACGATAGTAGTTAATATTATAGATTTAGATCCAATAGAAATTGATATTAAAGGTAAAACATATCAAATTATTAAAACAAGTGGGGTTATAGAACCTCCTGATAATTTTTCAATGTCTACTATTTCAATCTTAGGGAAAGAAGTAGCTGCTTATACTAATGAAGCTACTGGTTTAGTATTAGTTGGGGTAAAGGATAAAGTGGGTAATAATTATTTATATGTCTATGATGCTGATAACGAAAAATATACTATTTATAATGAGTTTTTATCAGGTAATGTTGTTCTTTATTTATTTGAACCTGAGGCTGATGTAAAAATACCACCTAATTTTAAAAGGGTTACTTTTTCAAGGGATGATAAAAAGATAAAAGGTTGGCAATTATCAACTACCGATGATCAAGATTTTTATTTATTATATGGGATTAATATAGAAAGTGGTGAAGAAGGCTTTTATTTATATGATAGTCATGAACGAACTTTACAACGTTACCATCAACATTGTTTATCATTAGCTGAAAAAACAATTTATCAGCATCAACTTATAATAATTATTGGTTCGCTAGGAGGATTGTTATCATTAATAAGCATTTGTTTAGTAATTAAGTTAAAAAAGTAAAAAGAAATAAGATTAATCAAAAGAGAATGAGATATAGTAATTAAGTTCTCTTTTTCTTTATTTTTCATTAGTAAAGTTATAAAAAGAGAACTTTTTTAATATTTATCATTTTTTCACTTGCTTTTCATATAATATATTTGGTATAATCATTTACGTGTGACTGTTTTGAGGTACAAGGTTGCTGATACACTAGGTTGCGTTGTTATACGAAATCTAGTCAAACAGGTAATTTGCACGGAGCGAGTCTATACCTGATATAGGCGAGGAGGAAAAGTAATGGTTAATAAAATTAGAATCAAGTTAAAAGCTTATGATCATCGAATACTTGATCAAGCGGCCGTAAAGATAGTTGAATCGGTAAAAAAGACTGGTGGCAAAATAAGTGGACCAGTACCTTTACCAATTGAAAAAAAGATATATACTATTTTAAGGGCTGTTCATAAGTATAAGGATTCAAGAGAACAATTTGAAAGACGTATTCATAAACGTTTAATTGATATCTTTAATCCTAGTAAAGAAACTATTGATGGTTTAACCCATTTAGATTTACCTAGTGGGGTTGATATTGAAATTAAATCGTAGGAGGAATATTAAATGAAAGGAATCTTAGGTATTAAATTGGGAATGACTCAAGTGTTTACAGTTAGGGGTAAATTAATACCCGTTACAGCAGTGGCTGTTTCACCGAATGTAGTTACCCAAATTAAAACAAGGGAAAAGGATGGTTATGAAGCTGTTCAATTAGGTTTTTTGACTAAAAGAGAAAAATTAGCTAACAAACCTGAATTAGGTCATTTTAAAAAAACTAATACTTTACCTAAGCGCTTCTTGAGAGAAATAAGAGATGTTGATTTAGATCTTTATCAATTAGGTAAAAAAATTAAAGTTGATATCTTTGAAGTGGGGGAAATAGTTGATGTGACTGGAATATCTAAAGGAAAGGGCTTCCAAGGGGTTATTAAACGCTATAATCAAAAAAGAGGTCCTATGACTCATGGTTCAAGACATCATCGTCGAGTAGGCTCTTTAGGTTCAGTTGGTCAAATGAATGTTTCTAAAGGAAAAAAATTACCAGGTCATATGGGAAATGAAACAGTTACTATTCAAAATTTGAAAATAGTAGCGATTGATACTGTTAATAATTTAATTTTAATTAAAGGCAGTGTTCCAGGGCCTAGTAAATCACTAGTAATTGTTAAAACATCAATTAAAAAGCCAAAACTTAAAATAAAAACAGAAGAATTAGTATCATATCAAACAGTTGTTGATGAGCATTTAATAAAGGATAAAGAGACAGAAGATTCTACAATTCAAGCTCCTAAAGAGATTGAAAGTGATGTTTTAACTGTAGATAACGAATCTAAAGTTAAAGAGGTAAAAGAAACAGAAATAATTAAGGAAACTAAAGCTGAATCTTTAACAGTAACTGATGAAAAAAAGATAGTTGAAGGAACAGAAGAACCTAAAGCAATTTAGATTAACTAAACTAATCGGTAAGATAGAAGGAGGAGACTATGCCAACGGTAGATCTTTTGGATATAGAAGGTAATAAATTAAATAAGATTAAATTAAATCCTGCTTTATGGGAAATAAAACCTAATGATCAAGCATTACATGATGCTTTAATTAATTCTTTAGCGTCGTTGAGGCAAGGAACTCATAAAACTAAAACAAGAGGTGAAGTCAGGGGCGGAGGTCGAAAACCATGGCGTCAAAAAGGACTGGGTAGAGCTCGTCATGGTAGTATTCGTTCTCCGATTTGGAAAGGTGGCGGTGTTGTTTTTGGGCCTCAGCCTAGAAATTATAAACTTAAGATGAATAAAAATGTTTATCTTTTGGCCTTGAAATCTGCTTTAGTCTATAAATATATTAATAAAGAATTATTATTATTAGATAAATTTATTGTTGATCAACCTAAAACTAAAGTGATGATTAAAATTATTAATAATTTGAAAATTGATAAAGGAGCTTTAATTATTGTTAAGGAATTAAATGATAATCTTATTTTAGCTAGTCGTAATTTAAATAACTTCAAAGTAATAACGGCTCCTGAAATAAATCCTTATGATTTAAGTCATTATCATCATTTAATCCTAACAGAAGAGGCTTTATCATTGATTGAAAAGAGATTGATATAAGATGAATAAGTATAAAGATATTATTAAATCACCAATTATAACTGAAAAAAGTAGTGATCTTAAAAAAGATAATTTAAAATACGTTTTTAAAGTAGCGCTTAATACTAATAAGGTTGAAATTAAACAAGCGATTGAAGCTCTTTTTAAAGTAAAAGTATCTAAAGTTAATACTTTGAATGTTAAACCAAAGAAAAAAAGAGTTGGTCGTTATCAAGGTCTTACTAGTCGTTATAAAAAAGCGATGGTTACTTTAAAAGAAGGAGAAAAAATAGATATATAGGAGGAAGAGGATGGCGATAAGAGTTTATAAACCAACTACTAATGCAAGAAGAAAAATGAGTGTTTTAGTTGGTAAGATAAGTAAAAATAAACCAATTAAAAAGTTAACAACTAAATTAAATAAAACAGCTGGTCGTAATCATCAAGGTAAAATAACAGTTAGGCATCGTGGTGGTGGTGTTAAAAGAAGATATCGTGTAATTGATTTTTTAAGAACTAAAGATAATGTTGAAGGAACTATTGCTAGTATTGAATATGATCCTAATCGAACAGCTAATATTGCTTTAGTTAATTATGTTGATGGTGAAAAAAGATATATTATTGCTCCTTTAGGTTTAAAAGTAGGTTCTAAAATAATAAGTGGGCCAAAAGTCGATATAAAGGTAGGTAATTGCTTACCATTAGCTAATATTCCTATAGGAACTATGGTTCATAATATTGAAATGAGACCTGGTAAAGGGGCTCAAATAGCTCGTTCAGCTGGTGGTGGTGCCCAAATTATTGGTCGTGAGGAAAAGTATGTTTTGCTGCGTTTAAAAAGTGGTGAAACTAGAAAGATTCTAGGAACTTGTCGAGCAACGATTGGTGAAGTTGGTAATACTGATCATGAATTAGTAAAATTAGGTAAAGCCGGTCGTAAAAGAAAATTAGGTTTTAGACCATCAGTTAGAGGTTCAGCTATGAATCCAGTTGATCATCCACATGGTGGTGGGGAAGGGAAATCACCAATTGGTCGCAAAAGACCTTTAACCCCATGGGGTAAACCAACTTTAGGTTATAAAACTAGAAAGAAACAAAAAGCATCTAACAAATTTATTATTAAACATCGTCAAAAATAAGGAGGAAGAAAATGGCTAGAAGTTTAAAAAAAGGGGCCTATGTAAATGCTAAATTATTAATTAAAATAAAGAAATTAAATGAAGATAATAAAAAAGAGGTTATTAAAACCTGGGCTAGAGGATCGACTATTTATCCTGATTTTATAGGGCATACTTTAGCAGTTCATAATGGCAAAGAATTTATTCCTGTTTATGTAACTGAAGATATGGTTGGTCATAAATTAGGAGAATTCTCTCCAACTCGTAAATTTGGTGGCCATGGTACTAAAAAAGAGAATAAATAGTTTTAAAAACAAACAAGGAGGCTAAGATGGAAGCTAAAGCAAAAGTTAGAAAAGTTAGAATATCGCCTGATAAAGCTCGTTTAGTTATTAATTTAATTAGGCATAAAAAAGTAAATGAAGCTTTGGATATTTTAGCTAATTTAAATAAAAAAGCCGCTCCAATTATTAAAAAATTATTATTATCAGCAATTGCTAATGCCGAGAATAATTTAAATTTAAAAGGGGCTGAGATGTATATTAGGGCTTGTTATGTTGATGAAGGAAAAACTTTAAAACGTTTTTCTACCCATGCTAAAGGAAGAGCAGGGAAAAAATATCGATATTATAGTCATATAACAATAATTTTAGCAAAAGAGGAAAAAATAAGGAGGATAGTTAATGGGGCAAAAAGTTAGTCCAATAGGATTTAGGCTTGGAATCAACAAAGATTGGCAAGCTAAATGGTATGCTTCTAAGGCAGATTTTGCAGATCTTTTACATAAAGATATTAAAATAAGAACTTATTTGGAAAAGAAATTAAAAGAAGCTAGTATCGCTGATATTATTATTGAACGTAAAAAAAAGAATACCGAAGTATTTGTTCATACCGCTAAACCAGGAGTTGTTATTGGTCATAAAGGTGAGGCGATTGATAAATTAAAAAAGGAATTATCTAAATTAACAGATGAAAATGTTAGAATTTCGGTAATGGAAATAAAGAAGCCTGAATTAGTAGCTAAATTAGTAGCAGATAATATTGCTCGTCAAATTAGTAATCGTATTTCATTTCGAACTGCTCAAAAAAGAGCTATTAGGAATACTATGAAGGCTGGTGCTAAAGGAATTAAAACCTCAGTTGCTGGTCGTTTAGGGGGAGCAGAGATGGCTCGTACTGAAGGTTATACAGAAGGGATGATTCCACTTCATACTTTGAGAGCTAATATTGATTATGCGGTTAGTGAAGCTGAAACAACCGTTGGTAAGATTGGTGTTAAAGTATGGATTTATAAAGGTGAAATTTTAGCAACCAAAGATCAAAAGGCAGGTGAATAGAATGTTAATGCCTAAAAAAACTAAATATCGTAAACCTCATCGTATTAAATATGAAGGTCAAGCTAAAGGAAATAGAGAATTACAGTTTGGTAGTTACGGTTTAATGGCTAAAGAAGGAGCTTGGATAACAGCTCGTCAAATAGAAGCAGCGAGAATAGCGATGACTCGTTATATGAAAAGGGGCGGAAAAGTTTGGATTAATATTTTCCCCCATTTAGCTAAAACTAAAAAACCAGCTGAAACTAGAATGGGGAAAGGTAAAGGTTCTCCAGAGGAATGGGTAGCAGTAGTTAAAGAGGGTAAAATTATGTTTGAAATAGGTGGCGTTAATGAAGAAGTAGCTAAAGAAGCTCTTCGTTTAGCTGCTCATAAGTTACCAATAAAGAGTAAATTCATTAGTCGTGAAAGTGGTGAGATAAATGAAAATAAATGAAATTAGAGCTTTAACCACTAAGGATATTATGGCTAAAATAGATGATTATAAGCAAGAATTATTTAATTTACGCTTTGAACAAGCGGTTGGTAAATTAGAAAAACCACATCGGATTAAAGAACTAAGAAAAACAATCGCGCGGATGAAAACAATTATTAAAGAACGTGATTTAAAAGAGGAGGCTAATCATGAACCGAAAAAGTAGTCGTCAATTGCTTGGTAAAGTAGTAAGTATTTCAGGAGATAAAACGATTAATGTGTTAATTGAAACTTATCGTCGTGATCCTCTCTATGGTAAAAGAGTAAAACGTTCTAAAAAATATTTAGTTCATGATCTTAAAAATCAAGCTAAAGTGGGTGATAAAGTAGCTATTATGGAAGTAAGGCCTTTATCAAAAAGAAAACATTTTAAATTAGTCAAAATTGTTGAAAAAGCAGTGTTATTATAAGTTAGGAGGAATAAAAATGGTCCAACAAGAAAGCAGATTAAAGGTAACTGATAATACAGGAGCCCGTGAATTGTTAGTAATTAGAGTATTGGGTGGTAGTAAAGTAAAAGCTGGTAATATTGGTGATATTATCGTTGGAACAATAAAAAAATCTACTCCTAATGCTACTATAAAAGAAGGTCGAGTAGTTAAAGCTGTTATAGTAAGAAGTAAATTTGGAGTTAGAAGAAATGATGGTTCTTATCTTAAATTTGATGATAATGCTTGCGTTTTAATTAAAGATGATAAAACACCCATGGGGACTCGTATTTTAGGTCCTGTAGCTAGAGAGTTAAGAGAGCGTGGCTTTATGAAAATTATTTCTTTAGCTAAGGAAGTATTATAGGAGGATATGATGAAATTAAAAAAGGGCGATAAGGTAAAAATTATTACTGGCAAAGATAAAGGTAAAACAGGGATGATTATTAAAGTTTTACCTAAAAAGGATAAAGTTATTATCGAGGGACTTAATATGGTTAAAAAACATTTAAAACCAAATGATAAAAATGAACAAGGTGGTATTTTTGATATTGAAGCGATGATTCAGATGTCTAATGTTAAATTAGTTAAAGAACAAGCTAATAAAAAAACTAAGAAGCCATTAAAGGTAGCAAAGGATAAGAAATCAAAATAAAAAGCTTTGAGGAGGAGAAAAATAATGAGTTTCCTAAAAGAAAAATATAATCAAGAAGTAATTAAGGAATTAATAACTTCAAATAATTATAAAACAGTTATGGAAGTACCCAAAATAGAGAAGGTTATTATTAATATGGGAATAGGAGATGCTACCACTAATAGTAAATTATTAGAGGCTGCTTTAAAGGAATTAGAATTAATAACTTCAGCTAAACCGATAGTGACTAAGGCTAAAAAATCAATTGCTGGGTTTAATTTAAGAAGACCAGGAGCACCAATTGGTTGTAAAGTAACTATTCGTGGATCTAAAATGTATACTTTTTTGGAAAAATTAATAAATATAGTCTTACCACGAGTTAGGGATTTTAGAGGTTTATCACCTAAATCATTTGACGGTAGAGGAAATTATACATTGGGTTTAACTGAACAATTAATTTTTCCAGAAATAATTTATGATAATGTTTTAAAAATAAGAGGAATGGATGTAACTTTAGTAACTACTGCTAAAACTGATCAAGAAGCTTTAGGGTTGTTAAAAGCTTTAGGACTTCCATTTAGAAAATAATTAAATTAGGAGGGATTAGATGGCTAAAAAAAGCATCATTATAAAGACTAACAAACCTAAGAAGTATAAAGTAAGAAATTATACCCGTTGTCTTAGATGCGGTCGTCCACATGCTGTTATTAGAGAGTTTAAATTATGCCGTATTTGTTTTCGGGAATTAGCGCATAAGGGGCAAATACCTGGAATCAAAAAAGCAAGTTGGTAATCATAGATAGGAGGATTAAAATGATAATTAATGATCCAATCGCTGATATGTTAACGAGAATTCGAAATGCTAATCAAATGCGATATAAGGAAGTGTTAATGCCTATTTCTAGAATGAAATATGATATTGCTAAGATTTTAAAAGAAGAGGGTTTTATCCAAAGTTATAAAGTTGATAAAAATCAAAAACCAGATAAACTAATTATTATTTTAAAATATGGGCAAAAGAAAGAAAGAGTAATTAGTGGTTTAAAAAGAATTTCTAAACCAGGGCTTAGAGTTTATGCTAAAGTAGAACAATTACCAACCGTTTTAAATGGTTTGGGAATTGCTATTGTTTCTACTTCGAAAGGCTTAATGACTAATAAAAAAGCTAGAAAAGAAGGTTTGGGAGGAGAAGTTTTAGCTTATATTTGGTAATAAGGAGGAAGAAGATGAGTCGGATAGGGAAACGAATATTAAAAATTAAAGATAATCTTAATTTATCTTTAGATGATGATAAACTTATTGTTAAAGGTCCTAAAGGGGAATTAGAACTTATTATTCCTAAAGGTTTAACAGTTCAAATTGAAGATCAAACAGTTAAGGTGTTAAGAAAAAATGATAACCTTAAAGCCTTACATGGAGTTATTAATTCCTTAATTAACAATATGATAATTGGAGTTAGTGATGGTTTTACTAAAAACTTAGAGATAGTTGGTGTAGGATATCGTTTTTATCTTAAAGATAAAACTCTAACTATTAATGCTGGCTTTTCTCATCCTGTTTTAATACAGATTCCTGACAATTTAGAAATTGAAGGGATTAGTAATAATGAAATTATTATTAAAGGAATTGATAAACAAGCAGTTGGTGAATTAGCTGCTAAAATAAGGAAGGTTAGACCACCAGAACCTTATAAAGGGAAAGGGATTCGTTATAAAGGTGAGTTTATTCGTCGTAAGGAAGGTAAAAAAGCTTCTAAAATGTAAGTAAAGGAGAAAAGATATGCTAAAGAAAATATCAAGAAATAAAAAAAGATTATTAAGGCATAAACGAATTAGAAAAAAAATAATAGGGACTAAAACGTTACCTAGATTAAGTGTTTTTCGTTCTCATAAGCACATAGCTGCTCAAATTATAGATGATCAATTAGGAATAACCTTAGTTAGTGCTTCTTCATTAGATAAATCATTAAAATTAACTAAGGGTGGTAATAAAGAAGCTGCTAAAGTAGTAGGTAAATCTTTAGCAGAAAAGGCTAAGGCTAAAAAAATAAAAGATGTTATCTTTGATCGTAGTGGATATCTTTATCATGGGCGCTTACAAGCTTTAGCGGAAGCAGCAAGAGAAGCAGGTTTAAAATTTTAAAGGAGGATGGCGATGGAATATAGAAATAAAGAAGAAGTAAAAAAGGAATATGAAGAACAAGTTATTTCGGTTAAAAGAGTAACCAAAGTTAGTAAAGGTGGTCGCCAATTTCGTTTTGCTGCTGTTGTAGCTATTGGTAATGGCAAAGGAATGGTTGGGATTGGAACTGGAAAAGCTAATGAAGTTCCAGATGCAGTTAAAAAAGCCATTCAAGCTGCTAACAAAAACTTAATTAAGGTTTCTTTAATTGATAACCGAACTATTTCCCATGAAGTAATTGGAGTAAGTGGAGCGACTCGAGTTTTAATTAAACCAGCTAAAGCTGGGAAAGGAATTATTGCCGGAGGACCAGTTCGAGCTATTTTAGAATTAGCCGGTATTCAAGATGTTATTTCTAAATCATTAGGTTCTAATACTAAAATAAATATGGCACGCGCTACGATTAAAGCTCTTAAAGATCAAAAAACAATTGAACAGATGGCTAAATTAAGAGGCCGTTCCATAGAGGAGATTTTAGGATGAAATTACATCAATTAAAAAGCTATCCAGCTAAAAATAAAGCTAATAAAAGATTAGGACGTGGTTCTAGTAGTGGGGTTGGTAAAACAAGTGGTAAAGGACATAAGGGTCAAAAAGCTAGAAGTGGCAAAGTAAGAATTACTTTTGAAGGTGGTCAAACTCCATTATTTAGACGAATTCCTAAAAAAAGAGGGTTTAGTAATATTCGTTTTAAAACAAAATGGGTTGTTATTAATGTAGAATCTTTAAATAAATTTGAAGATGGAAGTTTAGTGACTCCTGCTTTATTAAAGGAACTTGGTTATTTTAAGCAAGAATTAGACGGTGTTAAAATATTAGGTCAGGGAACCTTAACTAAGAAATTAACTGTTCAAGCTCATCACTTTTCATCAACCGCTAAAGCAAAAATTATTGCCGCTGGTGGTAAAATCGAGGTGATTTAAATGATTGATTTTATAAAGCAATTATTTAAAGCTAAAAATAAAGATATCCAATATCGTCTTTTATTTACTTTTTTTGCTTTATTTGTTTTTGAATTAGGAACAACTATTTCAGTTCCTGGAACAGAAGGAATTACTCAAGATTTAGGGTTTCTTGAATTAATTAATGTTATGGGAGGTGGAGCCTTAAAACAATTTTCTATTTTTGCCGTAGGGGTAATGCCTTATATTTCAGCCTCAATTGCTATTCAATTATTACAACATGAAATGTTAAATATTACTTATTTTATTGAATTATCAAAACAAGGTCATATAGGACGTCAAAAGTTAAATAAAATAACAAGATATGTAGGAATATTTTTAGCCTTTATTCAAGGGTATGCTATTTCTTTTTCCTTTCTAAAAGATGCTATGCCAATTGATTATATGAGAACTGCTATTATTTTAACAGCTGGCACAGCCTTTATTCTTTGGTTAGGTGATCAAATCACTCAAAAAGGAATTGGTAATGGTATTTCTTTAATTATTATGGCGGGTATCCTATCGACTATTCCAATGATGTTTGCTAATGCTTTTTCAGAAATGGTAACCTTTACTAATACCCAAACAATTTTTATTGGCTTAGTAACCTTCAGCTTGTTTGTCTTAGTTTATTTAGTAATTGTAATAGGAATGGTCTTTATTCAGCAATCTGAGCGCCGAATTCCAATACAGTATTCTAATCGGACTGCCAGTGCCTATGGAGCTAAACAATCATATATGCCAATTAAAATAAACTCAGCCGGAGTTATTCCAGTTATCTTTGCTTCAATGATTATTGCTGTTCCATCTTTTATTGCTCAATTGCTTAAAAAAGATAGCTTTTTGCTTTTTATTAAAAAATATATTAGTTATGATAATATTAGTGGTTTTATTCTTTATATGGCTTTAATTATTTTCTTTTGTTATTTTTGGGTTTATTTTCAACTTAATCCTAAAAATTTAGCGAAGGATTTAAATGATAATGGAGGTTATATTCCTGGTATTAGACCTGGAGAAGAAACAACTACTTATATTAAACAAGTATTATCACGTTTAACTATCGTAGGAGCTTTATTCTTAGTTATTATAGCTGGCTTGCCAATTATTTTTTCTAACATATCTAATTTAAGTGCTAAAATAACGATTGGGGGAACAGGGCTCTTAATTGTGGTTGGTGTTTTATTAGAAACTTATAATCAAATTGAAAGTCAATTATTGACTAGAAATTATAAAAGAAGGTGATCTTATCAAAAATATTGTTTTATTAGCCCCACCTGCTGCTGGGAAAGGGACTCAAGCGAAACTAATTCAAGAAAAATATAAGTTACCTCATCTATCAACAGGTGATTTACTTAGGGAATTTATTAAATCAGATAATAAATTAGCGAAAGAAATTAAACAGTTAATGGAAGAGGGTCATTTAATAGATGATGATACTATTTTAACTATTTTAGCTGAAGAAATAAAAAAGGATAAATATGCTAAAGGTTATATTTTAGATGGGTTTCCTCGAACTCTTAATCAAGCTAAAAAATATGATAGCTTAGCCAAAGAAATAAATCGAGCTATTAAGATGGTTTTCTTTATTGATATTAGTAAAGAATTAGCTAAAGAAAGAATCTTAGGAAGACTTAATTGTCCTTCTTGTGGAGCTATTTATCATACTTCTTTTTTTAAGGTTGATGATAAGCTTGAATGTTCTAAATGTAAGAAATCATTAACTAAAAGAGAAGATGATGAAAATGAAGCTACCTTTGATAAACGATTTGATTACTATCTTCAAAAAACTGCCCCTTTAATTGATTATTATCAACAACAAAAATTGTTATTTAAAATTGAAGGTGATAAAGATATTGAAGGTAAGTTTGCTGAAATAGTAGCAATCATTGAAAGTAAGGTTGAATAATTTGATTACTATTAAAACAGAAAGAGAAATAGTTTTGATGACTAAAGCAGGAAATATTGCTTATAAAACTCTTCAATTTTTAGAAAAACATATCAAAGCTGGGGTAACGACTAATGAGCTTAACACCTTAGCCGAAATTCATCTTAAAAAATTAGGAGCTAGTCCATCATTTAAAGGTTTTAAAGGTTTTCCTAAAGCCATTTGTACTTCTCTTAATGATGAAATAGTTCATGGCTTACCAAGTAATTATTGCTTACAAAATGGAGATATTATTACTATTGATTTAGGAGTAAATTATCAAGGATATCATGCTGATACAGCTTGGACTTATCCAGTAGGAAAGATAGATGATAAATTAAAATCTTTATTAAAGCATACTAAAGAGGCTCTTTATCGAGGTATTAAATCTGTTAAAGCTGGTAATCGAGTAGGTGATATTGGTTATGCGATTGAAAGTTATATTACTAAATATAATTTTAGTATCGTTTTGGAATTAGTAGGTCATGGCGTTGGTAGTGATTTACATGAAGATCCTGAAATTCCTAATTATGGGAAACCAAACACAGGCCCAAGGCTTAAAAAAAATATGGTTATTGCTATTGAACCGATGATTAATTTAGGTAACAGAGATATTTATCTTAAAGATGATGGTTGGGCTATCGCTACTGTCGATGGTAAACCAGCCGCTCATTTTGAACATACTGTTTTAGTTACCAAAAATGGCTATAAAATTTTGACAGGAGAGTGATTAAATGGCTACTAAAAAGAATATTGAAATAGAAGGTAAAGTATTAGAACCACTACCAAGTGGTAAATTTAAGGTAGAAATTAACAATAAACATCTTATTACGGCTCATGTATCTGGTAAAATAAGAACGAATAATATTCGTATTTTACCAGGTGATACAGTAATATTAGAATTATCACCTTACGATATTACGCAAGGTAGAATTATATATCGAAAATAGGAGGTTAGAAAATGAAAGTAAGACCATCAGTAAAACCGATATGTCCTAAATGTAAAATAGTTAGACGAAAAGGTAAAGTTTTAATTATTTGTGAAAATCCCAAGCATAAGCAGAAACAAGGTTAGGAGGTGGAGCATGGTACGAATTAAAGGAATTGATATTCCAAATGATAAGCGAATTGAAATAGCTTTAACTTATATTTATGGTATTGGTAAAAAGAGAGCTCAAAAGATTTTGAGTGAGGTAGGGATTGATTTTAATAAAAAGGCTAAAGATTTAGATAATGAAGAATTACTTAATCTTCGTGATAAATTAAATAATTATTTAGTAGAAGGCGATTTACGTCGTGAAATTAGTATGAATATTAAAACCAAGCAAGAAATAGGCAGTTATCAAGGGATTCGTCATCGTAAAGGCTTACCGGTTAGGGGACAAAGAACTAATCGAAATGCTAGAACTCGTAAAGGCCCTGGTAAAGTAATTGCTAATAAGAAAAAAGCAAGTAAATAAGGAGGAAAAGAGATGGCTTATAAACCAAGAAAGAGAAAAGTTAAGAAAAATATTCCTGAAGGTTACGCTCACATTCATTCTAGTCAAAATAATACTATTATTACGATTACTGATAAAAGTGGTAATAAGATAAGTGCTTCTTCATCAGGGGCAGTAGGTTATAAAGGAGCTAAAAAGGAAACTCCTTTCGCTGCTTCCGTAGCTGCTGAAGCAGCTGCTAAAGAAGCAATTGAAGCCGGAGTTAAAAAAGTAGAAGTATTTTTAAAAGGTTTAGGTGGGGCTAGGGAAATGGCCATGAGAACTTTACAATCGAGTGGTTTAGAAATAACAGCTATTAATGATGTTACCCCGGTTCCCCATAATGGATGTCGTCCACCTAAAAAACCAAGAGGATAATTTTAGAAAAGGAGTGATTAAAGTGGCCAAAGAAAAAGTTAATGATTCAAAAAAAGCTAGTAAGTTTGATTTAAATGTTAGTTTAGATTTTGTAAAAGGTAAGGATCAAAGTTTGATTTTTGAAAAATCAAAGTATCAAATCACTGATTATAATCAAAAAAATTATGGTCGTTTTGAATTAGAACCATTAGAACGAGGATTTGGAATTACTTTAGGTAATGCTTTAAGAAGGATTATGCTTTCTTCATTGCCAGGAGATGCTATTAGAAGTGTTTATCTTGATGGAGTATTACATGAATTTCAAACTATTGAAGGTATAATTGAAGATGTCGTAACTATTGTTTTAAATTTAAAAAGAGTTGTTGTTAGAAAAAATAATGAAGAAGATGTTATTATTAAAGTAAGAGCTAATGGAGAAGGTGTTCTAACAGCCGGAATGTTAGAAAAAAAACCAGATATTGAAATATGTAATCATGATCAAGTAATTGCTACTTTAGCGAAAGATGCTAAATTAGAAATGGAAGTAACCGTTAGTAGAGGACGAGGTTATATCTTAGCTGAAGAAAATAAAAAATATATTACGAATGATAAAATCGGAGTAATTGCTATTGATTCATTATATTCACCAATTGAAAGAGTTAATTTTGAAGTGGAGACAGCTAGAGTTGGTCAAGATGCTAATTATGATAAATTAATAATAGATGTTTGGACTAAAGGATCTATTTTACCTGAAGAAGCTTTAGCTAAAGCAGCTAGTATTTTAATCGCTCAATTAGAAAAATTTCATAACCCCGAATTTACAGAAGCGATTAGAGGTTTAATGAAACAAAATGAAGAAGATCCTAAACAAAAGGTTTTAGAAAAACCAATTGAAGATTTAGAATTATCAGTTAGAGCTTTTAATTGTTTAAATAGAATTAATATTAAAACGGTAGCAGATTTAATTGATAAAACAGAATTAGAAATGCAAAAAGTAAGAAACTTAGGTAAAAAATCATTAAAAGAAGTTACAGATAAAGTAAAAGAACTAGATCTTAGTTTTAAAAAAGAAGAATAGGAGGATTTAAGAATGGCTTATCTTAAATTAGGACGGGATACTAATCATCGTCGAGCGTTATTAGCTAATTTAACTAAAGAAGTAATCATTAAAGAATCAATTATAACTACTGAAAAACGCGCTAAAGAGGTCCAAAGAAAGGTAGCTAAGATGATTTCTTATGCTAAAGATGGTTCATTAGGAGCTAGAAGAAAAGCTTTAGCTTTCCTCCATAATGATAAGACCGTGGTAAAAAAACTTTTTAATTATATAGCTTCTCGTTATCAAGAACGTAAAGGTGGTTATACTAGAATTTATAAATTAGAAGAAAGAAGAGGCGATGGTGCCTTAATGGTCAAATTAGAATTAGTTTAATCTTTTAAACTAGAAAGTAGGTCATATGAAAGCACTAATTACTGGGGCAACTTCTGGAATAGGGAAAGATATAGCTTTGTATCTTAGCAAATTAGGCTATGATCTTTTCTTAGTAGCTAGAGATAAAGATGAATTAGCTAAAGTAAAAAAAGAGTTCAAAACGAAAGTTAAAACCATTGCACTTGATTTATCAGTAATTGAAAATAGTTATCAATTATATGAAATGTTAAAACATGAAAACATTGAAATCTTAGTTAATAATGCTGGTTTTGGTGTTTTTGGTTTGTTTAATAAAACTAATTTAGATAAAGAATTATCAATGATAAATCTAAATATAAAAACAGTCCATTTATTAACCAAATTATTTTTAATAGATATGAAAAAAAGAAATAGAGGTTATATTCTAAATGTATCTTCATCATCAGCTTTTCAAGCAGGGCCTTTAATGGCTACTTATTATGCTACTAAAGCCTATATTTTAAGATTAACAATGGCTATTTATGAAGAATTAAGAAAAGAAAAAAGTAAAGTAGTTGTATCAGCTTTATGTCCAGGACCAGTTTCAACTAATTTTAATAAAGTAGCTGGTGTTGAATTTAATCTTAAATCATTAAAGAGCGAAGTAGTAGCTAAATATGGGATTGAAATGATGTTTAAAAAGAAATTACTTATTATTCCTGGTTTTCATATGAAATTATTATATCTTTTAGGTAAAATTATGCCTTTAAAATGGTCTTTAATTATTACTTATCATATTCAAAGAAGAAAAAAGAGTGTTTTATAATAACTTATCATAAAAATGAGAAAACGAAGAAAATTTTTGTTTTCTTTCTTTTTTTAGTATAATAAGATAGATAGTGGGGCGATAAAATGAAGGATTTAATTATAATTAAAGATTTATCTTTTAAATATAGTGATAAATTAATTTTAGATAAACTTAATATAATTATTAAAGAAGGAGAATGGCTTACCATAGCTGGTCCTAATAATAGTGGCAAAACAACTTTGGTTAAATTATTAAGTGGTTTATTAAAATTAAATGGAGAAATTATAATTAATGATTTAGCTTTAAATAAAGAAAATATAAAAAAAATAAGATCATTAATGGGGATTGTGTTTGAAAATGTGGACAATCAATTTATTAATGAAACAGTTAGGGATGAAATATCTTTAACTTTGGATAATTTAGATTATGATAAGATGGAAATTGATAATAGAGTTAATGAAATGGCGATTAGGTTAAGAATAGATAATCTTTTAAATCGTAATCCTCATTCATTAAGTGGTGGAGAAAAACAAAAAGTAGCTTTAGCAGCTGTTTTAATTACTAAACCTAAACTTTTAATTTTAGATGATGCTTTTTCAATGCTTGATTTTTATGAAAGAGAAGATATGTTAAACCTTTTAACTAAAATTCATCGTGAAGATAATTTAACAATTATTAATGTTACTCATAATTTAGAAGGAACCCATTTAAGTGATCGTTTAATAGTTTTAAATAAAGGTCTTATTTTATTAGATGGACCTAGTCATGAGGTTTTAAAAAAGGACAAGGTTTTTTATCGAATTGGTTTAGAAGTACCTTTTATGGTTGATTTGTCAATTAAGTTATATTTATATGGTTTAATTAAAACCATTATTTATGATGTGGATGAGATGGTTGATTTGTTATGGATATAAGATTTGATAAAGTGAGTTATGTATATCACCAACCTAATAAACAAAAAACTTTAGCCCTTTTAGATATATCATTTACTTTAGAAAAAGAAAAAATTAATGGCATAACTGGTGTTTCCGGTAGTGGTAAAACAACATTATTAGAACTAATTAATGGTTTATTATTACCTACTAGTGGAATCATAGAAATTGACAATTATCAATTAAAAAAACACACCAAAGCTAAAACAATTAATAGTTTACGCTCTTTAATTGGCCTTGTTTTTCAGTATCCAGAGGAGCAATTTTTTAATTCAACTGTTGAAAAGGAAATTGCTTTCGCTTTAAGAAAGTTTAAATATAAAAAAGATATTATAAAAAAAAGAGTCAGCGAAGCTTTAATGATGGTAGGACTTGATGATAGTTATTTAAAATTAAATCCTTTTAATTTAAGTAGTGGTGAAAAAAGAAAAGTAGCAATCGCTTCTGTTTTAATTTTCAATCCTAAGGTCATTGTTTTAGATGAACCTACTGCTGGTTTAGATTATAATGGAAAACAAATGTTAATTAAAAATTTAAAATTATTGAGAGATAGATATCATAAAACAATTATTATTAGTAGTCATGATCTTGATTTATTATATCAAATAGTTGATTATTTAGTTATTTTAGATAAAGGTAATCTTATCAGAGTGGGTAAAAAGGAAACAATATTTAATCAACCATCAATCTTTAACAATGATTATCTAAGAAAACCAAGAATAGTTGACTTTATTCAAAAAGTAAAAAAGAAAAAAAATATAACCTTGGGTAATCATATTGATATAAAAGATTTAATAAAGGATGTTTATCGCAATGTTTAACCTAAATATTGGTAGTTATTATCCCGCTTCTTCCATAATTCATCGCTTAAATCCTTTAACTAAATTTCTAAGCCTTTTAATTTTAGTTATTTTAATGTTAATTAATCATGAATTATGGTTACTAATTACTATATCTCTTTTAATTTTAATAATGATATTTTTATCAAAAATTCCTTTAATTTTATATTTAAGGGTACTTAATAGTTTAAAAACTTTAATTGTTTTTATTATTATAATTAATTTAATTGTTAAAGTATCTTTTATGGTATCTTTTATTATGATTTTAAAAGTTATAATTAGTGTTTTATATAGTATGATGATTATTTATACAACTACTTTTAAAGATATAATATACGGTTTGGAAAAATTATTTAATCCTTTATCAAAACTAAAATTTCCAGTAAAACAATTAAGTTTATCATTATCATTAGCTTTTAAATTTATTCCTCTTATTTTTATTCAAGCTGAAAAGATTATAAAAGCTCAAGCAAGTCGAGGGATCGATTTTAAATATGGTCGTTTTAAACACAAAGCTTTAGCGTTATCATCGATGCTATTGCCAATGTTTATTTTATCATTAAGAAGAGCAGATGATATCGCCGATGCTTTAGAAGTTAAATTATTTGATTTAAACAAAAAAACATTAATTAAAAAGAAATGGCTTTTAATTGATTATCTTATTTTTATAATCTTTCTTTTATTGCTGATGATAACTTTATTCTTTATTATTTTAAAGGTCTTAAAGTGAGTCGTTACTTAATAACTTTCAGTTACGATGGTAGTCTTTATCATGGCTATCAACGGCAACTGGGTTTAAGAACTATTCAAGGATCCCTTGAAAAAGCTTTAACTAAATTAAACAATAATAAAGAAGTAATTATTTATGCGTCAGGGAGAACGGATACAGGGGTTCATGCTTTAAATCAAACGGCTCATTTTGATTTAGATAAAGAAATTAGCCCTTTTAAACTAAAAGGCTTTTTAAATAGCTATCCTGATAATGATCTTTATATTAAAAAAGTAATTAAAGTAAATGATGATTTTCATGCTCGCTTTGATGTTTTAGCTAAAGAATATCTTTATAAAATTAATTTAGGTGTTTATAATCCTTTAACAAGAAAATTAATATATCAATATAATCAACCTTTAAGTTTGAAAAGAATAAAAAAAGCCCTTAAATATTTAAAAGGATCTCATGATTTTATAGCTTTTACTAATAAAAGCGAACAAAAAGGAAGTAGTATTAGGAAGCTATTAAAGATAAAAGTTATCAAAAAGGGAAATGAATTAACTTTTTCATTCTTAGGTAATGGTTTTTTAAGGTATCAAATTAGAAACATGGTAGCTGCTTTAATAGAAATAGGTGCTTTTAAAAAGGATGCAGATTTTATAAAAGACTTGTTATTAAATAAAGTAACTATAAATAATAAAGCTCATTCTGAAGGTCTTTATTTAAGTAGGGTTATTTATAAACAAAATAAAAACAAACTTAATTAATTTTTTGTATTATAATAGTGATGAGGTAATTAAATATGATAGTTATTATTGAAAGTATTATTGCGATGGTTACAGGGATTATGATGAAGTTTGGCTTTGTCTCTGGGTTATTAATTATTATTATTGAATCCATTATTCCTATTTTACCTTTAGCGGCTTTTATTGCTCTAAATATGATCGTTTTTGGACCTATAGTCGGATTTTTAATCTCGTGGATTGGAACTATTATTGGGTGCATTATTTCGTTTTATCTTTTTAGAAAAGGATTTAGCAAATTTTTATATCGTCGTCTTAAAATTGATGGTAAAATGAGTAAATTTATGAAATTTGTCAGTAATCTTAATTTAGTAAATTTAACTTTAGTAGCAGCTCTTCCTTTTGGTCCAGCCTTTTGGATTAATATTGCTTGTGGTTTATCTAAGATGCCGTTTAAAACCTTTTTAATTGCAATTATTATTGGTAAAATATCGATTGTTTACTTTTGGGGCTATGTAGGTTCTGGTTTTATTGATAGTCTTCATAATCCTATTGTTTTATTAGAATTAATAGTAATGATGTCTTTAGCGTATGTTATTACTTTATTGATTCAGAAAAAGCTAATTAAGAGATAATTATTATATTATAAATTATTATGTTAAAATATAGTGGGGATGAAGCTTTAGTTAATTTAATCTATAATAATATAACAAAAAACAAATGTTATTTAACTAATTTAGCTAAAGCGACTCAAGAGGATGCTAGGCGTTTATCTGATAATATATATCGTAAATATTTAAATTTATTAGCTCAAGAACTTGATATAATAAGGCCTAAAATAATTATTACTTTTGGTAATCAAGTAAGCTCTATCTTTTTAAATAAGAAGTTAAAAGTAGCTGATTGTCGCAAATGTTATTTTTATAAAACAATTAATAATATTACTTATAAAGTGTATCCGGTATATTATCCTATTGGTAATGGGCTTAGAAATATTGATAAAGTGATTGAAGATGTAAATTATATTTTATCTGAAATAAATAAGTAATTATTTATAATTTAATGGAGAAAGGATGATAAAATGGAATATATTATATTTAGTGTTTTACTTTTAGTTTTAATAATATCTATTTTTAATTTATTTAGGAATATTAATGAAGGTAATATAATTGAAAGATTAGGTCGTTTTGAAACTAATCTAGCTAAAGAGATGGGGGCTTTTAAAAACGAGGTTAATCATCATTTAAACGATGATTTTAATCGTTTAAATGAAAGGTTAGAACAACGCTTAAATCAAATAAGTGATCGGGTTAATGAACGTTTAGAGCATAGTTTTGAAAAGTCCAATAAAACATTTACTTCTATTTTAGAACGCTTATCTAAAATAGATGAAGCTCAAAAGAAAATAGATGCTTTATCTTTAGATATAGTATCTCTACAAAGTATTCTTACTGATAAGAAAACAAGGGGTATTTTTGGGGAAGTTAATTTAAAACATATTTTAGCTAATATTTTTGGTGAAAAAAATGATACTATTTATCAAATGCAATATACTTTACCTAATAATTTAATAGCAGATGCTGTTTTATTTGCCCCTTCTCCTTTAGGAATGATTGCAATTGATGCTAAATTCCCTTTAGAAAATTATCAGATAATGGTTGATAAAAACAAAAGTAAAAATGAACGTGAAAAAGCTGAAAAAGAATTTAAAAATGATGTAAAGTTCCATATTGATACAATAGCTAATAAATATATTATGCCTTCAGTTACTGCTGAGCAAGCGATTATGTTTTTACCAGCGGAAGCTATTTTTGCCGAGTTAAATGCTTATCATCAAGAAATCATTGAATATGCTAATAAGAAAAAAGTATGGATCACTTCGCCAACTACTTTAATTAGTACATTAACGGTTATTCAAATGATTCTTCGTAATCTTGAACGTGATAAATATGCTTCTATTATTCAAACTGAATTACAAAAATTAAGTCTTGATTTTAATCGTTATCGTGATCGTTGGGATAAGCTTTCAAAAAGTCTTAAAACGGTTAGTAAAGATGTTGAAAATGTTCATATAACGACTGAAAAGATAACTAAACGTTTTGATTTGATTAATAAAGTAGAAGTAGATAAATTAGAAGAATAAATAAGAAGGAGTTATTAATAAATGGATAAAGCTAAAAGAGTTTATCAAGCATTAGATGATTTAAAAATAAAGTATACGGTATTTGAACATGAAGCAGTTTATACTATAGATGAAGCTAAAGAAAAAGCCTCTATTTTAGAAGGCGCTCAATGTAAGAATCTTTTTTTGCGTAATAAAAAAGGAACTAATCATTATTTAATTATTTGTTTAGAATCAACGATTGTTGATCTTAAAAAACTAACTGAAAACTTAAATGAAGATCGCTTAAGTTTTGCATCTCCTAAAAGGTTAGTTAAATATTTAGGAGTGGAAGCAGGATCTGTTTCGCCTTTTAACATCATAAATGATCCTAAAAGGGAAGTTATGGTGATAATTGATAAGCAGTTAAAAAATTATGAGAAAGCTAGTTTTCATCCTAATCTTAATACCGTTACCTTAACTATTAAATATCAAGATTTAATCACCTTTTTATCACATTATACATCTAATCTAAAACATCTTGATTTATAGAAAAAATAAAACTAATAACCCAATAATAAGGCAATAATAACTAAAGTATATTAATTTGCCTTTTTTCATTATTTCCTTAAACCATATTAAAGCATAATAAGTAGCAATAGTTGCTAAGATCATACTTAAAGTATAAGGAAGAAGTAAAGTGGTTAAGTTTTGATTTACTATTAAATCTTTAACTCCAACAATCATGGTTGCTATACTAATTGGAATATAGAGCATAAAAGAAAATTTAAAAGCAGTTTCTCTTTTTAAATTGTTAAACATCCCCCCAACAATAGTAGCCCCACTTCTACTAATTCCAGGAAATAAGGCTATCACTTGAAATAACCCAATAATTAAGGCCTCTTTAATGGTTAAATCTCGATCTTGTTTTTGTCCTTTAATATTTCTAATCGCGTATAAAAATAAAGCTGTAACTATAAAAGAAGCTCCAATTAGTTTAACGTTACTTAAATTAGTTTCAATTATATTCTTTAAAAAAAAGCCTATTAAAGCTGCGGGAAGAGTTCCTAAGATAATTAACCAACCGTATTTAAAGTTTTCTTTAGCTTGTTTATTTTTAGTTTTAAGATAAGAAAAAAAATCATTAATAATAACTTTTAAATCGTGTCTAAAAAAGAAAATGATTGCTAATAAAGATCCAAAATTAACGATTATTTCAAAGTTTAAATCGTTTAATAACTTATTATCAAACAAATGACTAAGGATAACTAAATGACCACTTGATGATATGGGAATAGGTTCTGTTATTCCTTGAACAAGACCTAAAATAAGATAAATAATTGTTTTCATAATTCACATCCTTATTTAATTATATACTAAAGATTATAAATAATAAATACAATTTAATGGGTGATGTAAATGACAATTAGAATTTTTTTCTTTCTAATAGGTTTTGGTTTAACAATTATTGGTTTTGTTTTTATAATTTTATACATGAATTTAATGACGGTTGGGTATAGTTTTTTAGAATATGTTAACTTTATTATTAGAAGAACGGAAGTTTTATTAGCTGTTATAGGATTTATAATTTTAAATCTCAGTATATTTATTAAAGGGGGTAGAGAGTTTGAATTTTATTTATGATATCTTACTAAATTTTAACGATCAGTTTTTATATGAATTTTATGAATGGCAATTAGATGATGATATTGAACATATTAAAAGAATTCCTCTTTTTAAAGTAAATGATATAACTTTTTATCAATTAAAAAAGAATAATATTATTATCGAAGCTAAGTTTTTAAATAATCTTTATCAGCAGACTGAAATAATTGATAAAAAATCAATTCGCAAAGTAGATTATGCTTGTTTATTTACTAATTTAAAAGAGGTTTTAGCGATTGTTTTTAGTAGTCATGGCCAAAGCTTAATGAAAAGTAATCTCTTATTAGATGAGGCTTCTGAAGTAATAGTTAAAGGAAACCCTTTAAAATTAAGTTCCCTAAATTATAAAGTTGTTCATCAGTCTTTAAAAAATCAGTTTTTAACTAGAAGAGAGTTAGAAGTTATTTCTTTTCTTAATCGGGAAATAAAAAACCTTTATCAAACTAAAATGGTCGATAAATTAAAATATTTATATTTTGAATATTTTAATTTGGTTAACGATGATTTTAATTTTATTTATCAACAATTAAAAAAAATTATTAATCAAGAATGGACTAATAAGCATGAAGAATTATATCAATTAATAAAATTATCCTATAATAAGAAATCAAATTAACGACTTAAACCTATTTTTTGTTGAACAGTTAAACATTTTTTCATCGCTAAAGGGGTTACTTTTTTAATTCCTTCATCTAAAATTTCATCAATTAAATTAGAATTAATAATTGTTTTATATTTTTCTTGAATAGGTTTAAGGGTTTCAATAATAATATTGGCTACCTCATTTTTAAATTCTCCATAATTGGCTTGTTGATATTTTTGAACAACCTCTTTAATTGACATATTACTTAAAGCAGCATAAATAGTAATAAGATTTGAAAGACCAGGCTTATTCAAAACATCATAATTTATTTTACAATCACTATCAGTGACGGCTCTTTTTATTTTATCTTTAATAATATCAGGACTATCTAATAAAAAGATATTTCCTTTATCTAAGGGATCAGATTTACTCATTTTTTCTTTAGGATTTTGAAGATTTTTAATTTTAGCACCTATTTTAGGAATAATAGGTTCTGGTATTTTAAAAGTTTTACCATAGCGGTTATTAAATCTAATTGCTAAATCTCTAGTTAATTCAAGATGTTGTTTTTGATCTTCACCTACGGGGACAATATTAGCATCATAAAGAAGAATATCACTAGCCATTAAAATAGGATAAGTAAATAAGCCTCCTGTAACGGTATCCTTTTTTTGTTTTTTTGCTTTATCTTTAAATTGGGTCATTCTTTTTAATTCACCTAAATAAGTATGGCAACTTAGAAGCCAAGAAAGCTGAGCATGATAGGGATTCTCTGATTGAAGAAAAATAATTACTTTTTGATGATCTAAACCACAAGCTAAATAAAGCGCTAGACGGTCTTTAATTCTTTTTTTTAATAATTCTTTATCTTGTTGAATAGTAATAGCGTGCAAATCAGCAATAAAAAGATAGGTTTCATATTCATCTTGTAAGTTAATAAATTGTTTTAAAGCTCCTATATAATTGCCAAGTGTTAATTC
>CAZBGR010000001.1:49920-70198 GCA_964491535.1 uncultured Muribaculaceae bacterium | reverse complement strand
AGGTGGTTAGAGCGCACGCCTGATAAGCGTGAGGTCGATGGTTCGAGTCCATCCAGGCCCACCATTTTATTTTATTAGCCAAATTGTTTGAATATTATAAATAATTTAGGCTTGCTTTTTCCTTTTGTGATGATGGCCCGTTGGTGAAGCGGTCTAACACACATGCCTTTCACGCATGCATTCACGGGTTCAAATCCCGTACGGGTCACCAAAAATATTGGTTATTAGAATAGATAATTATAAAGGATTTATAATTTTAATATGACAATATTGTTTAAAAGAAACAGAAAATTTGGCTTTTTATTCATATTTTAATTAAAAAAGATCAAAAGTTTGACTAGATTTACCAAAATTGTGATATAATTAATAGTGAACCTTCGTATATTAATAATTATTTATTAAATGAGGGAGATTATTTAAGGAGGAAGCATGAACCAAGGTACAGTAAAATGGTTTAATAGTAGTAAAGGATTTGGCTTTATTACTAATGATGAAACCAACGAAGATCTTTTTGTACACTTTTCAGCTATAGCCGGCACTGGTTATAAAGTTCTTGAAGAAGGACAAAAAGTTACTTTTGATGTTGAACAAGACCCAAAAGATAATTCTAAAAATAGAGCAGTTAATGTTAATATTTTATAATTATAAGTCGAAAGAAAGCTAGGTTATCCTAGTTTTTTTTTATTAATCAATAATTGGTAATAATTTATGGTTTTAAAAGCAAATGGAATATGATATACTATTTCTAGTTAATCAATAAAAAGATTAAATTAACTATTTGGAGCAGTACTCAAGAGGCTGAAGAGGCGCCCCTGCTAAGGGCGTAGACTGGGAAACTGGTGCGAGGGTTCGAATCTCTCCTGCTCCGCCAAAATATTTAAATAAAGATAAATTAAGAACATTTCTAGATAATGTTCCTTTTATATTTATTGACTATCAATTATTAATTGAGGTACAATAAAGTTAGTTTTAGAAGTAGGGAAGTGATTAAAATAGCTAAGATTAAGGTAATGAGCGAGGCTTTAGCGACTAAGATAGCTGCTGGTGAAGTGGTTGAAAAGTGTGTTTCAGTAGTTAAAGAATTAGTTGAAAATAGTATTGATGCTGGTAGTACTAATATTAAAATTGAATTAAAAGAAGCTGGAACTAAGGAAATAAAAGTAATTGATAATGGTTCGGGAATGGAAAAAGAAGATGCTCTGTTAGCTTTCTCTTCTTATGCTACTAGTAAAATTAACACTGAAGATGATTTGTATCATATTACTTCTCTTGGCTTTAGAGGTGAAGCTTTACCCTCAATTGCTTCTGTTAGCGAAGTGACTTTAAAAACTAGTACAGGTGGTATAGGGACCTTACTTACTTTTAAAGGTGGTCAAATGATTGAAGAAGCTAAAGGGGATGCTAGGCAGGGAACTATTATAACAGTTAAAAACTTATTTTATAATACGCCTGCTAGATTAAAGCATTTAGGAAGTTTATATTATGAATTATCCCATATCACAAATTATATTAATAAAATTGCTTTATCTCATCCTCAGATTGCTTTTAGTTTAAGTAATGATAATAAAACAATTATTTTTACTGATGGTAGTAATAATCAATTAAAAGTAATTAAGGGTATTTATGGTTTAGAAGTAGCTAAAAAAATGATTCTTTTACAAGCTCATAATGAAGATTATCAGCTTAGTGGTTTTATATCTTATCCGGAACTTACTAGATCTAATCGCAATCATTTTATTACTTTAGTTAATGGTCGAGTAGTTAGAAATATGGAATTAAATAAAGTTATTAATGATGCTTATCATACTTATAAGCCAAAAGACCGTTATCCAATTGTTGTTTTAAATATTAAGGTTGATCCTTCTTTAGTTGATGTTAATATTCATCCTTCTAAAATAGATGTTAAGTTTAGTAAATTAGCGGATTTAAAAAAATTAATTGAACAATCAATTATAAGTAAATTAAATAGTAAATTATTAATTCCTCAAATAGAAGCTAAAGAGAAGATAAAAGAAATACCTTATCAAGAAATGGTTATTAATTTAGATAGTGTAAAAGAAGAAAAAATACTCTATAACGAGTTTGACGAAACTGTAAATCAACCCCAAAAGATAATTAAACAAGAAAATACCAAAGAGTCTTCACAGGTACCGATGATGTATGTTGTTGGTTTAGTTAAAGGAACTTATATTGTTTGTCAAAATGAATTAGGAATGTATTTAATTGATCAACATGCTGCTAATGAACGAATTAATTATGAATATTATCTTAAAAAATTAGGTTCCCCAACCCAAAAGATAACGCCTCTTTTATTACCTATTAATATTGAACTACCCGCTAATGAATATATAATTATTAAAGAAAATATGAAATTATTAATAAAATTAGGTTTTGAAGTAGAAGAATTTGGACTTAATACTTTAATAATTAAAGCTCATCCTTTATGGTTACCTGAATATTATGAAGAACAAGCAATTAGAAGAATAATTGATTTAGTAATTAATAAAGAAAAAAGCTTTGATCTTATTAAATTTAATGAACAAATTGCAATTAATATAAGTTGTAAATTAGCAATAAAGGGAAATACTAATATTAGTATTAGAGAAATGGAAAATTTAATTGATCGTTTAAGAGAATGTCAAAATCCTTATACTTGTCCTCATGGTAGACCGGTAATTGTTTTTTATTCTAATTATGAATTAGAAAAATTATTTAAAAGAGTAATGTAGTATTAACTAATAAAAGTTTAACATCTTAAAATATAAGGGTTTAAATAAAAGTAAAGTTATAATATAATATTTATATATAAGAAAGGAAAAAACTAATGAAATGGTTAAAGTTATTATTGATAATTTTTATTTTATCTTTATCAGCTTGTGTTAAGGTAGGCCAAGATAATTATAAAGAGGGGACATATTATAGTTATGATCAAGATTCTATGTATTCAGTAGTTATTTATATTAATGGAAAAGGGCTAATAAAAAGTGTTTTTTTTGATGCTATTTATCCAGTGGATTGTGCGACTATTAATGTTTTAGATGAAACTTGTACTATAACCACTAAACAAGCTTTAGGTGCTAATTATGGGATGAAGGAAGTTAGTGCTATTGATAAAGAATGGGATGAACAAGTTGATACTTTTGCTAATAAAGTAATTGAAAATCAAGGAATAGATTGGTTAACTTTTAAATATCGTGTTATGGGTGATGATGGTAAGTATTATTTTACTGATGATAAACCTAATCAAGCTAATGAAAAGGATAAGATTTATACTGATTCGGTAGCTGGAGTGACAATTGTCGTTGATAATCTTTATCGGTTAGTTGCTGAGGCTTTAAAACAAGCTAAAAAATAAAACTTAAATGTATTTTATATAATAAATTATTTATGATAAAACAAAAAGGATAAGTTAATCAGAGCTTATCCTTTTACTTGCTAGTTTATTTAAAATTTGATAAAATAAAGAAGATTGAAGGTGAGTTTTATGCTTTTAAAGATAGATAAATTAGAGGTTTCTGTAAATGATAGGGAAATTATCCGTAATTATAATTTAAAAATAAATAAGGGTGAAATTCATGCCGTTATGGGACCGAATGGCTGTGGGAAATCAACTTTAGCGAAAACTATTATGGGAGACTCTAATTATCAAATAAATAAAGGTGCTATTTTTTTTGAAAAACAAGATATTACGAAATTAAAAACTGATGAACGAGCAAACAAGGGAATTTTTTTAGCAATGCAATCTCCAATTGAAATTGAAGGGGTTTTAAATATTGATTTTTTACGTAGTATGATGAGTAGTAAAAATAAAGCTAATGTATTGACAAATCAATTAATGAAAGAAGTAAATGAGGCTTTAATAGATTTAAAAATGGATGATGATATCCTTAGTCGTTCTGTTAATGCTGGTTTTTCTGGTGGAGAGAGAAAGAAAAACGAAATCTTACAAATGAAATTATTAAAACCTAAATTAGTAATTTTAGATGAAATAGATTCGGGTTTAGATATTGATAGCTTGAAAATAGTAGCTCATAATATTAATCAATATAAAAATAAATTTCCCCAAAGTAGTCTTTTAATTATTACTCATTACCCCAGAATTTTAGAATTTATTAAGCCTGATTATGTTCATATTATGACTTGCGGTAAAATTGTTAAAAGTGGTGATTATTCTTTAGCTTTAGCAATAGAAGAAAAAGGTTATAAGGAAATAAATTCTAAAAAAAAGAATCTTGAGTGATAAGTATTATGAAGGGAAATTAAATTGATGAATAAAATAAAAATAACAGCTAAAAAAGTAGCATGTGATATAAAAGAACCTTTATTAATTAATAATGATGATAAAAGAAAAGAATTTCCTCAAGATGGGTTATTTATTTATGTACCGCCTAACATTAATACTAGTCTATCTATTTTACAAATTGATAATAAAATATATAATAAAATCTATGTTTTAGTTGATCATGATAGTTATCTTAATTTGTTAGAAGAAAAAATTTCTAAAAATAAAAGTAGTTATCAATATCATTTTATTATTAATAAAAATAGTAAATTAGTAATTGATAAGTTTTATCAAGTTAACCATTATCAAGAATTAATTAAGATTGATTTAAAAGGGCTTAATAGTCAGCTTGATTATCGATTTAGAACTGTTACTAATTATCCTGCTCAATATGTTTTAAATATTAATCATCAAGCTAAACAAACTAAAAGTTATATTAATAATAGGGCCATTACTTTTGGAAAGGCTAAATTATCATTTACTATAAATAGTCATGTTAAAAAAGGAATGAAAGATAGTATTTTAAATCAAATTAACAAAATAATGATGTTAAATGATAATGAAAATATAATTTGTCCTAATTTATTAATTGATGAATATTCAGTTACTGCTAAACATGGAGCGTCTATTGGTAAATTTAATCAAGAACAGTTGTTTTATCTTCAAGCAAGGGGAATATCAAAGCTAGATAGTTATTATTTATTAATGGTTGGCTTTTTAGCTTATGATAATCAAAATTATAAGAAGGATATGAAGGAAAAAAGAAATAAAATAATAAAAGATATGTTACTTAAAGTGACTAAAGCTGATTTAATTTAAAAATAAGGAGGATAGTGATGAATAATAAAATAAGAGTTGATTTTCCAATGTTAAAACAAGATATTATTTATTTTGATAATGGGGCAACTACCTTTAAACCAGATTCTGTTATTTTAGAAATGATTGATTATTATAGTAATTATACCGCTAATGCGTACCGAGGAGATTATGATAATAGTTTAAAAGTAGATCAAAAGATAGAACAAGTAAGAGAAAAAGTAAGGACTTTTATTAATGCTAAAAATAGTAAGGAAATAGTTTTTACTAGTAATTCTACGGCATCTTTAAATATGATTGCTAATGGTTATTTAAAATATTATTTAAAAAGTAAGGATGAATTATTAATTACTAAAAGTGAACACGCTTCTTTAGTTTTGCCTTTATTTTCAATAGCAACTAAAATAGGCTTTAAAATAAAATATATTGATTTAAATGAACATTTAGAAGTAACCCTTGATAATATAAAAAAAGCAATAACTAATAAAACAAAAGTCATCGCTTTAGCACATATTACTAATGTTATTGGTGATATTAGACCTATTAAAGATATAATAACGTATGCTCATCAACGGGGTATCATAGTAATTATTGATGGAGCTCAAAGTGTGCCTCATCTTAAGGTAGATGTAAATGACTTAGATATAGATTTTTTAACTTTTTCAGCTCATAAAATGCTAGGGCCTACTGGAGTAGGAATATTATATGGTAAAGAGCAGTTACTAAATCAATTAAAACCTTTAAATGTAGGTGGGGGAATGAATATTTCTTTTACTAGTTTAAAAGAAATAAATTTAAAAGATTTACCTCATCGTTTAGAAGCAGGAACTCCTAACATAGGAGGTATTATTGGTTTTGGAGCAGCTTTAGATTATTTAAATAAAATAGGGTTTGATAATATTATTACCTATGAACAACAGTTAAAAGAATATGCAGTTTTAAAATTAAGTAAATTAGATAATGTAGAGATATATAATCCTTTAACAAAAACGGGGGTTATTGCTTTTAATATAAAAAATGTCTTTAGCCAAGATACGGCTATTTATTTAAATAAGCATAAAATTTGTATAAGAGCGGGTAATCATTGTGCCAAACTTTTAAAGGAAGTCTTAGGAGTTAATAATACATGTCGAATTAGTTTTTATTTGTATAATACTAAAGAAGAAATAGATAAATTAATTTCATTATTAAAAGACAAAGACATTTTAAGAGAATCATTATAGGAGGTTTTATGGATAAAGAATTAAAAAGAAATCTTATTTTAGAACATTATCAAAACCCAATTAATAAAGGTTTAGTTGATGATTCTACTTATCAAATAATTAAAGTTAATAATGAAGGTTGTCTTGATAAGCTTACTTTAATGGTTAAAAAAGAAAACGATATAATAAAGGATATTCGTTTTGATGGAGAGGCTTGTGTTATTTCTACTTCTGCCACTTCTTTAATGATTAAGACTTTATTAGGTAAAAAGGTTGCTGAAGCTTTAGCTATTTTAAAAGAATATGAAAAAATGATCAATGAAGGTCAATATGATGAACGTTTAATTGGAGATAATATTGTTTATAATGAAATATATAAACAACCCAATCGTAAAAGGTGTGCCTTATTACCTTGGGTTGGTATTAAAAAAGCAATAAAAAAAGAACCAACCAAATAATATTATTTGGTTGGTGAAATAATAATATCATACTTTGAAATGGTTTGTCAATACTTTTTTTAAAAAAAGTGAAAAATTTTTAATGTATGATTGTTTAAGTCTTTTATTTATTGAATAATATAAATAAAATAATAATAATTTAGTTAGTAAAAATAGTGAAAAGGTGAGAGAAATGTTAAAAATAGGATCCCTTACTATTAAGGGTTTAAATATAAATACTATAAAAGAAATATCTAATCTTAAAGAAGAACCTAAATGGATGCTAAAACATCGTTTAGATTCATATCAAGCTTTCATTGATAGTCAGGCGCCTTTATTTGGTCCTAATATAAAGCTTGATTTTAAGAAGATTACTTATTATAAAAGAATTAATGATAAAATTTATCAAAATTGGCAACAGATTCCATCTAATATTAGAGAAACATTTAAAGAGATAGGTTTAAAAGAGGCTGAAGATAAGTATTTAGGAGGAATATCAACCCAATATGAAAGTGAAGTAATATATCATAGTATGTTAGAGTATTTAAAAGCTAAAAAGGTTATTTTTACTGACATTGATTCAGCTTTAAAATTATATCCTCTTTTATTTAAAAAATATTTTAGTCAATTAGTAAAAATTAATGACAATAAATTTGCCAGCTTAAATAATTGTGTTTGGAGTGGTGGAACTTTTATTTATGTACCTAAAGGAGTAAAACTTGATAGGCCTTTACAAAGTTATTTTAGAATTGATGCTAAAAACATGGGTCAATTTGAAAGAACTATTATTATTGTCGATGATGAAGCAGAATTAGAATATATTGAAGGGTGTACCGCTTTAGCTAATAATAGTGATTCACTTCATGCTGCAGTAGTTGAAATTTATGTAGGCAAGCAAGCAAAATGTCGTTATTTAACCATTCAAAATTGGGCGAATAATGTTTATAATTTAGTAACTAAGCGAGCTATAGTTAAAGAATCAGGATTAATGGAATGGATTGATGGTAATCTTGGTTCCAAAACAACCATGAAATATCCTTCAATTATTTTAGCTGAAAAAGGATCTAGAGGAACTTGTATTTCAATTGCTGTCGCTGGGTATAATCAAATTCAAGATACAGGAGCGAAAATGATCCATTTAGCGCCTTATACCAAAAGCAATATTGTTGCTAAATCAATTGCTAAAGATGGAGGGAAAGCTACTTATCGAGGATTAGTTAAAATAAATGAAAAGGCAAGTAATAGTTATAGTAGTGTTAAATGTGATACCTTTGTTATTGATCAAGATTCCAGTAGTGATACTGTTCCTACAAATATTATTTTAAATCAATCATCTATTATTGAACACGAAGCAACAGTTTCTAAAATAAGTGATGAAAAATTATTTTATTTAATGAGTAGAGGTTTAGATATAGAAAGAGCTACTGAATTAATTATGCTTGGTTTTATTGATGTTTTTCGCCGTGAATTACCAATGGAGTATGCCGTTGAATTAAATAAATTATTAAAGAAACAGGATTTTTGTCTTCGTTTATAATCTAAGAAGGACAAATAGACTAAAAGTTATTAAAAAGTATTAAGCTAAATGAGGCTATAATGCTTTTTTTATCATTTGTATAAAAAGAATAAAGAGTTTAAAATGATTTTGAAAGGAGGATATTAGATGCTTAATAGTACTATTGTAGTAGGGAGGTTAGTTAGAAATCCCGAATTAAGAGAAACCGAAAATGGTAAAAAGGTAACTAATATTACATTAGCAGTTCCAAGAAGTTATAAAAATATTAAAGGAGAATATGAAACAGATTTTATTGATTGTGTTCTTTGGACTGGAATCGCAGAAACCACCAGTGAATATTGTCATAAAGGAGATTTATTAGGTGTAAAAGGTCGTTTGCAAACAAGAACTATTGAATTTGATGATGAATCTAAAAAATATGTCACAGAAGTAGTTGCTGAAAAGGTAAGCTTTTTATCACCAAAAAACAAGGAAGAATAAGCCTTGTTTTTGTTTTAAAATTAATAATTTATTTAAAGTAACATTTTTATTTATTTTCATTTTTATAATCATGATAAAAGATATCATCTGGTTTATAATTAAAGACCTTAGCTATCTTTAAAGCCATTCGATAAGATAAAGTTCTTTTTTTATTTTCTAATTGCCAATAAAAAGCTTTACTAATACCTAATTTGTTACCCATCTCTTGATGGGTTAAATTACGCTTCATTCGTAATTTCTTCAATTTAGTCATTCTTCACCCCTCTTTTAATTATAAAATAAAAATTTAAAAAAAGCAAGCCTTTAGTTGCTATTTAGTTAACTTTGTTACATTGTTTTAGCTTGTTAGTTATAATTCCCATGAGGTTAACTTTAAAGGAGGGATAAGATGTTAATGGGAAAAAGGTTAAAGGATTTAAGGTTAGCTAAAGATTTGACTCAAGCTGAATTAGGAAATTTAGTTAATGTGACTAAAGTATCAATTTGCTGTTATGAGAAGGAAAGAAGAACTCCTAATTTAGAAACATTTAATGATTTACTTAAAGTATTTAATGTCTCTGCTGATTATTTATTAGGAAGAGATGTTGAAGTAAAAGTAATTAAAGAAGCCGAAGAACCTTATTTAGCTACTATTGCTAAAGAAGATATAGATATTTTAAAAGAAATAAAACAGTATCGTTATTTATATCGAAAATTAATCGAAGATCCAAAACGTATTATTTCTGCATTAGCTAAACGTTTAAAAGATTAAAGCCTAAATCAGGCTTTTTTTATGTTAGTAAATAAGGTGAATAAAAATATTGAAAATTATATAATATTTTATAAAAAGCAAAAAGCAAATTTTGATTTATATTGAAAATCGTGTTAGGATTATAATGAATAAATTTAGCTATTAAATGTTATATTGTTAATAGTTATAATTTTTATTATATTAAAAGAAAAGAGGTGTTTTTTGTGAGTTATCAAAATCAAGAAAGTAAATTATATGTTTATTCTTTAACTAACGGAGTTGAAACAATTATTAGTGACGGTTATACAACCCAAATAGAAATGTTAGTAAATGATTTTGATGAAAACTCATTAAAAATACCCGAATTTACAAATGTTGAAAGTTTATTAAATATGTATCATCAAGAATATGGTGGTGATTTTATTATAATTAAAAATGAAGAAGGAAAAGAATTATATAAAAAGAAATTTAAAAGGAGATAATAATGGGAAAATATAAAAATGTAGAAGATTTTAGACCATCTCAAAATTCGCCAACTAATTCAAGGATTGTCACTAATAAAGATGGTTCTAAAGATATATATTCATCTGCCAAAGATATTTTTAATAGTAAATCTCATGCCCATAAACATATTGATAAACATGGAAAAGTTATTTACAATAGACCAGAAGGAAAGAAGAATTCTAAATTTTATTATGTTTTTAAAGCTTTATCAAGTTGTTCATTTGAAGAATTGCAATATATTGAAGCAATATCGACAAATGATTATGTAAAAAATGCTACTAGAAGATTAATGTATTTAATGATGAATTATGGCTTAGACGAAGAACATTGTTCTTTAAAAGTTTGTCAAAAAAGATAGTGATTTTAGTTTGAATTAAATGATAATTTTAAAACTTAAATATTTAAAAAATTAAAAGTCTAAGTTGGGCTTTTTTTTAATTGCTTTTTGTTATATAATGATTAAAGAAGGTAGGTGATTAGTTAGGTATTTTATCTAACTATTATATGGATATAATAACATTAATTGATAAAAAAAGAATAAAAAAAAGCTTAACTTTTTTAGAACTTGATTATATTATTACTAATTATTTAAGTGGTAAAATAAAAGATTATCAAATGAGTGCTTTATTAATGGCGATTTGTATAAATGGAATGACTGATAAGGAAACAATTAATTTAACTAAGGTTATGTTAAAGACTAGTAAGATAATTGATTTATCTTTAATTGATGGGATAAAGGTTGATAAACACTCAACAGGGGGAGTGGGTGATAAAGCTACTTTGATAGTCGCTCCTTTAGTTGCTGCTTGTGGAGTAGTTGTTCCTAAAATGAGTGGTAGGGGGCTTGGTTATACAGGTGGTACCATTGATAAATTAGCATCGATCCCTAATTTTAAAACTAATCTCTCTAATGAACAATTTATTAATCAATTAAAGAAAATTAAATTAGCGATAATGACTACTTCTTCTGATTTGGTTTTAGCTGATAAAAAGCTATATGAATTAAGAGATGTAAGTGGAACGGTTGCTTCTCCTTCTTTAATAGCTTCTAGTATTATGAGTAAAAAGATTGCTTTAGGGACTGATAAGATTATTTTAGATGTTAAGGTTGGTAAAGGGTCTTTATTAAAAACTAAAAAGGAAGCTTTAGCAGTAGCTAAATTAATGATTAAGATTGGTTCGTCATTTGGGAAACAAGTAATAGCCCTTGTTACTAATATGAATTATCCATTAGGTAATAATATTGGGAATGGTTTAGAGGTAAAAGAAGCAATTTCAATATTAAAAGGAGAAGGTTCTAAAGAATTAAAAGAATTCTCTATTTTAATTGCTTCTTATATGGTTAGCTTAGGTAAAGAAATAAATTTAAAACAAGCTAAAAAATTAGTAGAGGCTAATTTAAATAATGGTAAAGCTTATCGTAAGTTTAAAGAATTAACAAATTATCAACAAGGAAATTTAAAAGCTCTAAAATTATCTTCTAATATTGCTTTAATTAAATCTCCTCAAAATGGTTATCTTAAAGCGATTGATGCTTTTGAAATAGGGACCCTTGCAATGGCTTTAGGGGCTGGAAGAATGACTAAGGATGAAGAAATAGATTATGGCGTAGGAATTGTTTTAACTAAAACAATTGGAGATAAAGTAATAAAAGGGGAACCTTTAGCTAAGGTATATTTAGGTGCTAAAAAAATAAATTTATTAGATGTAACTAAAGCTTTTACTATTTCTAATAAAAAAGTAAAAAAAGAACCTTTACTTTATAAAGTAATAAAATAAATATTAAAATATTTTAATATTTATTTTTCTGATATTGTTTTTCAGCATAGTATTCTTCTAAGGTGAGTTGATTATTATAAATATAAGCGGCAATTTTTTGTCCTACATACCTTAAATGCCATGGTTCATATTCATAGCCAGTAATATCTTTTTTATCTTTAGGATATCTAACAATAAATCCATATTGATGGGCATTATTTTTAAGCCAACGATATTCCTTAGTATAATTAAAATTAAGATAACTAGTAAAACCGTTATAAACATCAACAGCTAATCCTGTTTGATGTTCTGAATGCCCTGGTTTCGCTAAATAAAGATTAGCTATTTGGGGTCCTTTTTTATTAAGATAATAATCATATAATGTTTGTTGGGTTTCAAAACTGCGATATCCCGAGGTAATTTTAATAGTTAAATTAAGAGTTCTTAAATCGGTACACATTTCTTCAAAAGCTTTTTTAACTTCTTCTCTAACTAAGATATCTTGATTAATAGAACAATTAGAAATTACTGGTACTAAATCATTGGGTACATAATCTTTGGTTAAGTGGTAATATTTATTAACTAATATTGATAGATTATCAGGGTTAGTAATTATTGTTATCTTTTCATAAAATTCATAATCTAAAAACATATTGACAATTTTAATTATCTTTTCATAATTAAGATTGATATTTATCTTTTCATAATTAAGATAACGTTCAAGATGATTAAAAACAAAATCATTATTGTTAAGATAATCATTAAGATGATTAATTTTTTCTGGGATTAGAAGTATTTTATTAATCTCTTTTTTATTTAAATATTTAAAAATTATTTTAATTTCATTATTAGAGTAGTGTTTGTTTTTTAAATAATTAAATGTTTTTCTATAGTAATTAAATTGTTGATGAAAGAAAATAATAACTATTAAAAGAAATATGATCATAATTTTGGTAATTAATTTTTGTTTTCTTATCATTTGCTTTCTCCTTTTATTAACTTAGATTATTAATACGTAATTTAAATTATGTATTAATAAGCCTAGTACATCATATTTTTTAATAGAGGTGTTATATGAAAAAAATAATATTTTGGTTACTAATTGTTAGTTTTTTATTATTTAAGGTAAAAGCTGAAACTTTAGAATTAGCCCCTAATGCTAAAAGTGCTATTTTAATGGAAGCTAGTACTGGGGAGATTATTTATGAAAAGGATATTCATTTAAAACATGCTCCCGCTTCAATGACTAAAGTAATGAGTATGATTTTAATTATTGAAGCAATTGAAAATAAGAGTCTTAAATGGAATGAAAAAATAAAAGTATCAAGTAAGGCTGCTTCAATGGGTGGAAGTCAAATCTTTTTAGAAGCTAATGAGATAATGACGGTTGAAGATTTGTTTAAAGGGATAGCGATAGCTTCAGCTAATGATGCTACGGTAGCTTTAGCTGAAAGAATTGGGGGTACAGAAGAGCACTTTGTTAATATGATGAATGAAAAGGTTGTTGCTTTAGGTTTAAAAAATACTAATTTTAAAAATGCTAGTGGCTTAGATGAAGCTAATCATTATTCTTCAGCATATGATATGGCTATTATGGCTAGAGAATTAGTAAAACATGAAAACGTTTTAAAATATACAGTTATTTACGAAGACTATTTGCGACAAGAAACAGAAGATAAATTTTGGTTAGTGAACACAAATAAATTAGTGCGTTTTTATGAAGGTGTTGATGGTTTAAAGACAGGTTATACTGATGAGGCGGGTTATTGTTTAACGGCTACTGCTAAACGTAATAAAATGAGATTAATTGCGGTTGTTTTTGGGGAGCCAGAAAGTAGTATTAGAAATGGTGAAATAAGTAAGATGTTGGATTTTGGTTATAATGTATATAATCTTGAACAAGTGTTAACTAGTGATACTAAACTTGGTAAGATTAAGGTAATTAAAGGTAAACAAAAGTATGTTGAAATTGTTCCCATTGAAGATATTTTTGTTCTTCATAAAAAACAAACTACTAAAAAGAAAATTAGTTATGATGTAAAAATAACTAATTATAAAGCCCCTTTAATGAAGGGGAATAAGGTTGGTGAAATTGAAGTTAAGGAAAATGGCAAAGTAGTTAGAGAAATTGATGTTACGGTTAGTCAAAATATAAAAAAAGCTAATATATTACAATTATATATTAGATATTTAACGGATATTATAAAAGGTGATATAGATTTATAAAGAATAATATTTTTTGTTAGTTTCTTTAAAGCATTGTTTTAGAGTTTAATTTCATTTATGATCATCTAATTTTTCAAATAATTCAAACAATAATCCAATATTAATAATGCCAGCTAAACCTACTAAGCTATAAATTAATCTAGAGGCAGTAGTTGTTACCCCACCAAAGATACTAGCTACTAAATCAAAGTCAAATAAGCCAATCAATCCCCAATTCAAAGCTCCAATGATAGTTAAAATAAGAGCTATAATTTGTAATGTTTTCATTTTGGCCTCCTTTAATGCTTTTCTGTTAATATAATTAACTAAAAAAAATAAATTATTCATGAATAATTGCATTTTGAATCCATATAATTAAATGAATAAAAAAATAAGAGGTGAAGAATGAGAAGGTTATGGTATTTAGGATTAATATTGATGTTGTTTTTGATTACTGGTTGTGGAAAATATGATGATAAGGAAGTGATGAAGGATTTAACTAAAAGATATGATAATCCTAAAGGTTATTATCTTGAGGGTGATATGGAAATAATTAATAATGAAGATGTTTATAAGTACAATGTTAAAGCATCTTATCAAAATCCAGACTTCTTTAAAGTAAGTTTGAAAAATATTGCCAATAATCATGAACAAATTATTTTAAAAAATGAAGATGGAGTTTATGTTTTAACACCATCTCTCAATAAAAGTTTTAAATTTCAAAGTGAATGGCCTTATAATAATTCACAAGTCTATTTAATTCAAACCTTGCTTAGGGATTTGAAAAATGATGATAAAAAGGTTTTTGAAGAGACTGAGAATTATTATGTTTTTACTACAAAAGTAAATTATCCTAACAATCGCAAATTAACTAAACAAGTAATTTATCTTGATAAAGATTTAAATTTTAAAGAAGTTCATGTTTTAAACGAAAATAATAATCCCGAAATAAAAATGATGATAACTAAAACAGATATTAAAGCTACTTTTAAAGATAAATATTTCACTCTAAATGAAAATATGGCTACCGCGATGATGGAAGAGAGTATAACTCCGGTAATGAAGATTGAAGATGTTGTTTATCCGATGTATATTCCTGAAAATACTTATTTGAATTCACAAGATCCAATTACTAAAACGATTGGTGAACGAGTTATTTTAACTTTTGATGGTGAAAAACCGTTTATTTTAGTAGAAGAAACGGCTAGTATTGAAGAAGAATTTACCATTATTCCAACTTATGGTGAGCCTATGATTATTGTTGATACTATTGGAGCTGTTTCTGATAATTCAGTATTATGGAATAATCATGGTATGGAATATTATCTTGCTTCCGAAGTAATGGGGAGTCAAGAATTATTAGAAGTGGCATCCTCAATTAGCGTTTTACCAGTGATAAAATAACCAACCCTATAAAGTAAACTTAAAGGCACCAATTATTGGTGCTTTTAAGTTTTAAGAAAATTAATATATGAGATTGAAATTTATATTTATTTAATTCTTTTAAAGTTATCAGAGTTAAGATTATCAAGTTTCCTTATCGATTTGAAAGAATATATCTTTTAAAAACAGTAATTGTCGAAAAAAATATAGATATACGTTATAAGTTCAAACCCATGATATAATAGATAGAGGTGATTATAAATGAATAATATATTGCAAATATTAAGGGAACAAAAAAAATCAAAACTAAAAGGTAATTTATACCATAATATACAAATAAAGTTTTCCTATAATACTAATTGCATAGAGGGAAGTCAGTTATCGGAAGAAGAAATTAGACATATTTTTGAAAATAATACCATTATTAACAATGAAAGGATAATTAATGTTGATGATATTATAGAAACTACCAATCATTTTTATTTATTTGATTATATGTTAGATAATGCAGATATTCAAATAAGTGAAGATATGATAAAAGAATATCATAATATACTTAAGCGTGGTACAAGTGATGAGAGAAAAGATTGGTTTAATGTTGGGGATTATAAAAAACTTGTTAATGAGGTTGGAGGGATAGAAACTACTAAACCTAGTGAAGTATCTAAAGAAACAAAACTGTTATTAGAATGGTATTATAATCTATCTAAAGTTGATTTAGAAGATATAATAGAATTTCATTATCGATTTGAAAGAATACATCCTTTTCAAGATGGCAATGGTAGAGTAGGAAGAATCATTATGTTTAAAGAATGTTTAAAACATAATATTACCCCATTTATAGTTGATGAAAAGCATAAACTATTCTATTATAGAGGTTTGAAAGAATATACTAATGAAAAAGGTTGGTTAATAAATACAATAAAAGATAGTCAAGATGAGTTTATTAAATTAATTGAGCAATTCTTAGATTAAACCATCGAATAATTAATAAAAAAATTTAAAACTTGTTAGAAGTTTTAAAAATAAAGATAAAAGGTTTTTGAAGGAATCAAAAATTATTATGTTTTTTATGAAGAGTTTTAAAATAAAATAAGATGATTTTAAGGGTAGGTCATCTTATTTTATTTTTAATATTTAGACTCAAATTAAAATGATTAGCCATTCAAAATATGGTATAATAAAAATGAATTTAATTAATTACGAAAGGAGCTGATTTTTTTGGCTAACCGACAAAGAAGAAGAGCTACTAAAACAAAAATTGATTTGCCGAAAGTAGATCAAGTAGATAATATAATTAAAATATCTTGCGGGGTCGTTTTAGTATTAGTTATCTTTTATTTAATTACTAGTTTTATTGTAAATAGAAAAGTAAAAGAAAATAACGATAATATTGAAGCTGTTATTCAATATCAAGAAATATTAGCGGGTGAAACATTTAATCAAATGGAAAAGGAATATTATGTTATTTTTTATCATTTTGATAATTATGAAACAATATTATATGATTATGTAAGTGATCGTTTCAAGGAAAAGAATGAGTATCTTCCTTTATATAAGGTGGATTTAGATAAGGAGTTTAATGCTTTTTGTTTAGCTGAAGAAAGTAATGAACTAGCAAATGATGCTTCAAAATTAAAGGTTCAAGCCCCAACCTTAATTAAAATAAAGGATGGTCAAAACATTTTATATTTAGATGAAAAGGAATCTATTTTATCAGTTTTAATGCCTTAATAAAAATGGATAAGTGCTCTTTTTCGACAAAGAATGCGTTATTTGATGGTATTATTAATAGCATGATGACTAGAAGTAATAAATAATAAGTAATATTTAAAATAAGGTGATGTTTAATTATGAAAAGAAGAACTAAAAAAAATATTAGTAAAAAAAAGAGACGTTTAATAATATCTTTTATAATTGGTTTAATTATTTTGGTAGCTATAGGTTTAAATTTTAATAAAATTAATGTTTTTAAATATCGATCTTTAGTTAAAATGTATGTGGCAAGTGATCAAGCTAAAGTTTCTTTATATAATGATCAATTTGAAGAAGTGGGGAAAATAGTAAGGGGTCAACAGGTCGATGTTTATAAGAAAACAATTATTAATGACAAGATAACTTATCAAACAATTAAATATCAAAAAAAGATTTATTATCTTAAAAAGGATAATTTAGTTAGTGAAAAAAAGGATGCTATAAAAGAACAATATCTTTTTGTCAGAACCCCAACTATTATTTATCGTGATTTAGAAGAGGGGACTATTGAAGGGGTAGCTCTTAAAGGAACTAAATGGGAGGTAATGGCTTTTAATTTTATTGATGATGAGGGTTATGTAGATGCTTATCAAGTGAAAAACGATTCTTATCAAGGTCATATTTATGGAAAATATATTGTTTTAGATGAGGAAGATTCGCTCGCTCGTTATGAAGTGGAAAAATATTATCAAGTTCATCAACAAAGAGGGAATCGTTATGGTGGAGGTGATGCTGGCAATCTTGATTATTATCCGGTTATTAAACCTGTTTTTGATGATAATCTTATGCCTGAAAAGGTTTATGCATTATATTTAAATAGTGGTCGGAATGTAATTTCAAATGTTGATGCTTATATTGATTATGCTAAAACAACTAAGATAAATGCTTTTGTCGTTGATATTAAGGATAATGAATCCCCAGCTTATAAATCAAAAGTATTTGAACAATATTCGCCAACTAATTATAAATATGCTAATAATACTTTTGAAAATTATCAAACAGCCATAAAAAAATTAAGAGTGGCCGGTTTTTATGTTATTGGACGGATAACTGTTTTTAAGGATAAATATTATGTTCTTGATAATGAAGATATTGCTATTTTAGATAGTAGAACTAATAAACCTTATTTACATTCTAATACTTATTGGCCTAGTCCATATCAACGTAAAGTTTGGGAATTCAATGTCGCTTTAGCGAAAGAAGCCGTTAAGGAAATGGGTTTTAATGAAATTCAATTTGATTATGTAAGGTTTCCTGATCGAACTATTTCAGCTGAAAAGGAAGGGTTAATGCTTTTTGGGAACAATTATAACGAAGAAAAAGCAGCTGCTATTCAAGGCTTTTTTCGTTATGCTGCTGATGAATTACATAAATTAAATACTTATATATCGGCGGATTTATTTGGCGAATCAGCCTATACTTATGTAACTGCTTATGGACAGTATTGGCCGGCCATTTCTAATGTAGTTGATGTGGTTAGCGGGATGCCATATCCTGATCATTTTAATAAATATGAGTTTGGTTTTAAAGAACCGGTTTGGACTGTTCCTTATGAGTTAGTTTATCATTGGGCAAGTAATTATGTTGTTAAAAGGCAAACTGAAATTCCTTCTCCCGCTATTGTTAGAACTTGGATTCAAACTTATGATGTACCTGATTATAAACATAAGGGTGGTTTTGAATATGGAGTTAAGGAAATTAAAGGGCAGATACAGGCTTTATTTGATGCTGGGTTAGATGGTGGCTATATGACTTGGTTATCATATTCTAGTTTAGAAAGATATAAGAATCAGGCTGAGGTTTATAGTAAGGAGTATTAAAATGGAGTATGTAAACATTAATGACAAACAATATCAAGTACTTGACAACGTTAAAGATGGGTTTGATTTGGAAGAAGTAAAAAATAAATTAACTGATTATTTTAATGACTATGATTATATTGTTGGTGATTGGGCTTACAATAAGCTTAGATTAAAGGGATTTTATAACGAATATAATAGACAGGTTAAAAAATTAAATAACATAAAATTTTTGGATAATTATTTAAAAAAGAATTGTGCTTATGGTTGTCGATATTTTTTGATAAAAAAGGTATACAAAAAATAACATTATATGATATAATTTTAAGTAAGGAAAAGAATAAATGAAAGAGGCGGATGTGATGAATGAAAATCAAGGCTTAAAAAAAGATACTATTACTGTAATAGATCAAAATGGACAAGAGAGGGAAGCAGAGGTAATAACTGATTTAAAATTACCCGAGTTTAATAAAGAATATATAATATATACTTTTAATGAAAAAGATGAAAACAATATGTTAACTTTATATGTTTCTGTTTTAGTTGAAAAAGATGGTATGTATACTTTTGAAGATGTTGAATCTGATGAAGAATGGACCAGATTAAAAGAAATAATGAAAGCTATGGCTCAAGCGATGACAAAAATTGAGCAAGAACAGTAATGGGAGGTTATAGGAATGACGGGAAAAACATTTGAAATTCTAAAAGAAATATTTGGAGATAGGCATAGTGAAGTTGAATTAAGAGATATTATTCAAGAATATGAACGATTAAAAGATGTAACGGTTAAAGTTGTTTTAAAAGGTGCTAAAAAAGTAAAAACAACTTTTAAAGCAGCTAAAGAGGGAATAAAAAAATTTACTGATAATATTATAAAACGTAGAGAAGACAAAGAACAAAGATTATCAACAGAAATTAATATTATAAATGAGCAACAAAAAAAAGCGGAAGATCGTTTAAGGGAAATTGAAGAATATAAAGCTCAAGGAATAATGAGTGAAAGAAGATTTGAATTAATAAAAGAGAGAATAGAGGATATTTTAGCTATCCTTGAAAAGAAAAGATTTAAACTTCAAAGGCAATTAAATCCAAAGTTTGCTTTGGGGAATACTTTACGTAAATATAAGAGAAAACAAGAAGATCGAGCATTTGCTAAGACGGCGGGTGGGATGATAAGAGAGGAAGTAAATAGATTAGATGCTGAATTAAGAGGAGTTGGTTCTGGTGGCTCGAATGCTGAAATTAATTCTCAACAAGAAATAGCAGAAAGAGATAGATTACATCAAGAAGCTTTAAAAGAAAATGCTGAAATGGATCGTCAAAAGGAAGTAGCAGAAAGAGATAGATTACATCAAGAAGCTTTAAAAGAAAATGCTGAAATGGATCGTCAAAAGGAAGTAGCAGAAAGAGA
>CAZBGR010000001.1:2555-49820 GCA_964491535.1 uncultured Muribaculaceae bacterium | reverse complement strand
TACATCAAGAAGCTTTAAAAGAAAATGCTGAATTTAATCGTCAAAAGGAAACCAAAAAGAATCCAACCATTATTCTTCCTCCTAGTTATAGAACAAATACTCCTATAGTTGAAGAAAAGGCTGGATATAAAATTAGCGATTATCGAGCAGTGACACAATTAGATAATGAATTGAAGCAAACTTCTAGTCCTAATAAAGGCAGTTTCGTTAATTATGAAGATCTTAATAGAAGAGCAGATGAAATTCAAAGTATTATTTCTAATTTTATTGAAGGAGCAAAGAAAATTTCGTCAGAAAACGAAAATTTAAAAAAGGAAATAAATGAGGTAAAAGATTTAGGTGTTTCTAAAGAAAAATTAGATAATCAACAAAGAACTATCGATATTGCAAAGCGTGTTCTTGCTTCAGAACAGGCTAAATTAGATGTTGAACGACAAAGATTAGAACAAGAAAATCAAAATTTAAAACAAGGACAAGAAAGATTAAATCAACTTCTTAATTTGTTAGAAAACGAGGTTAAAGCTTTAGGTAACATTGATATGGAACAACAGTTAAATTCAACTCAGAGTTATACTAAAAGGAAATAATGATTTTAAAAAAAAGGCTAAACAAGCCTTTTTTTTATGTTATAATTTTAAATAGGTGATAATGATGATTTATTTAGATTATAGTGCAACTACGCCAGTTAATCCTAAGGTTTTAGATTCATTTAATAAGGCTTGTAATAATTATATAGGTAATCCTAATTCTCATCATCGTTTAGGAATAGAAGCTAAAGAATTAATAAATGAAGCTACTAATCAAATAGCTAATCTTCTAAAAGTAAAAGCTAATGAAATAATCTATACTAGTGGAGCTACTGAAGCTAATAATTTAGCAATTAAAGGAGTCTTAAAGTTTTATCAAAAAAGAGGGAATCATATTATAACGACTAATTTAGAACATTCATCAGTTAAAGCTCCTTTAGATTATTTAAAAACTAAAGGTTATCAGGTTTCATATGTTAATCTTTTAACTAATGGCTTAATTGATATTAATCATTTAAAAAGTTTAATTAATAATGATACTATTTTGATATCTATTTGTTATGTTGATAGTGAGTTAGGAATTAAGCAACCAATTGAAGAAATAGCTTTATTATTAAAGAAATATCCCAAAGTTATTTTCCATGTTGATGCTACTCAAGCTCTTGGGAAAATAAAAGTGAATTTAAATAATATTGATTTAGTAACTTTTTCAGCTCATAAGTTTTATGGTTTAAAAGGAATTGGTTGTTTAATTTGTAAGGAAAAAATAAAATTAGAACCATTATGTCATGGAGGACAAAGTATAAACCTTTATCGCAGTGGAACACCATCATTACCGTTAATTGTTTCATTAAGTAAGGCATTACGTTTAAGTTTAGAAAATATTGATTATCAATATCAATTAGTAAATAAATTAAATAATAAAATAAAATCATCTTTTTTAAAAATTAACAATTTAGTTATTAATAGTACTAATCAATCTATTCCTCATATTTTAAATATCAGTCTTTTAACTATTAAACCTTCAACTTTAGTTAATGCTTTATCAGATGAAAATATATTTGTATCAACTAAAAGTGCTTGCTTAGATATTAAACAACCCTCAATACCTTTATTAACTTTAACTAAAAACGAATTAATTGCCAAAACATCAATTAGAATAAGTTTATCTTATTTAACTACTGATCAAGAAATAAAAAAATTTTTAGAAGTTTTTAACAACATTTATCAAGCATTAAATTTAAAAGAAAAGGAATAATAATAATGAATAAGATTATTTTTATAAAATATGGTGAATTAAATACAAAACACAAAAATATTAATTTTTTTCTGGATAAATTATATCAAAATGTAAAAGAAAAATTAAAAGATGATCAAGTTGATATTTATTATAATGTAGCAAGAATGTATATTAAATTAAATAAAGATAATCTTGAGCTTGTCATAAATAAATTAAAACAAGTTTTTGGTATTTTAAAGATAGTAATTGCTTATGAAATTGATTCTGATTTAGAAGTTATCCAAAAGGATGCTTTAAAATTATTAGAAACAGAAACATTTAATACTTTTAAAGTAACAACTAAAAGGGCTGATAAAAGATTTAATTATTCTAGCATGGAGGTTAATTGTTTAGTTGGTAGTTACCTTTTACAAAATCTAAAGAATAAAAAAGTTGATGTTCATCAACCCAATTTAACTCTTACTATTGAAATAAGATCCAAAGGGACTTATCTTTATCTTAAAGAAATAGAAGGTTTAGGTGGTTATCCGGTTTCAATTCAAGGTAAGGCCTTATTAATGTTAAGTGGTGGAATTGATTCACCTGTAGCTGGTTTTTTAAGTTTAAAAAGGGGTGTTGAAATAGAATGTTTATATTTTGATTCTCCACCACATACTAGTTTAGAGGCTTTAAATAAAGTAAAGTCTTTAGTAAAACAATTATCTTTATATACTCTGAATATAAAATTACATATTATTTTGTTTACTGAAATCCAAGAAGCTATTTATAAGCATGTTGATTCAGCTTATATGATAACTATTATGAGAAGAATGATGTATCGAATTAGTAATAGATTAGCTACTAAATTAAAAGCTCATGCCCTTATTAATGGAGAATCTATTGGCCAAGTAGCTAGTCAAACATTAACTAGTATGAAGGCTATTAATAGGGTAACCAATATTCCCATAATTAGACCTTTAGCTTGTTTTGATAAATTAGAAATTATTGAAATAGCTAAAGAAATAGGAACATATGAAATAAGCATTTTACCTTTTGAGGATTGTTGTACTATCTTTGTACCAACTCATCCAGTTATTAATCCTGAGGTTAACAAATGTTTAAGTTTGGAAAAAAGATTTGATTACCAAAAAATGATAAATGATTGTCTAAAGAAAATAAAAAGCTATGATCTTAATGATTTAATTGATAGCTCAAATAACCATTTGTTATAGGGATTAATTACCATCGTTATTTATGTATGATATAAGGAAAAAAATCACATTCTATAAGTGTATAGGAGGTGAAAAAACGATGAACAGTGGTAGTAACCGTAATAAAATGGTTGTGCCGGGAGCAAAGCAAGCTATTGACAAAATGAAGAATGAAATAGCTAATGAATTTGGAGTTAATTTAGGTCCTGATTCAACTTCTAGGGCTAATGGAACTGTTGGTGGTGAAATTACGAGACGTTTAGTTCAAATGGGTGAAGCACAATTAGGTGGTTCTTTTGGAAATACTCAAAATTTGCAAAGTAAATAATCGTCAAAGTAGGCATTGACATAAATATAATAGAGTCTAAACAATTCTTTTGCTTAGACCCTATTTTTTTATATTTTATAAAAATTTTATTTTTTGTGATATTTCTTATTTTATTGTATAATAAAGGAGAAGTTTTAACTAAATAGAAAGGTTGATAAAGTGTTTTATAATCGATATCGCCATATATATAAAATGATTAAAAAATATAAAACGATTGTTATTGCTAGACATATTGGTCCTGATCCTGATGCTTTAGGTTCTCAAATTGCTTTTCGGGATATTATTTTAAACACATTTCCTAATAAAAAAGTATATGCTGTTGGAGCACCAACAATTAAATTTAAATTTATTGGTAAATTAGATAAGATGAAAGAAGAATATTATCAATCATCATTATTAATTGTTTTTGATACTCCTGAACAAAGAAGAATTGATGGTGTAAAAGCCACTAATTTTGATTATGTTATTAAAATAGATCATCATCCTTTAATGGAAAAATTTGCCGATATTGAATGGGTTGATCCGTTATCTTCTAGTACTTGTCAAATGATTATGGAATTAGTTTTTAAATCCAAATTAAAAATGACTACCTATGCTGCTGAACGATTATTCCTTGGTTTAGTAGCTGATACAGAAAGATTTCTTTATGATTATACCTCAGTAAAAACTTTTGCTTTAACTAAACAATTACTTGATAAAACGAAAATTAATATTGGATTTTTATATGATCAATTATATTTAAGATCTTTAAATGAAATTAGATTACAAGGTTATATGGCCTCGGAGATGATTATTACTGAATATGGAGTAGGTTATATAATTTTAACAGCTGAGCTTATTAAAAAGTATAAAGTTGATGCTGCTAGTGCGGGTAATTTAATTAGTTATTTTAGTCATGTTAAAGAACTTTATATTTGGTTAGCTGTTTCTGAAGATCTAAAATTAAAAACCTTTAGGATTAATATTCGTTCAAGGGGTCCTATTATTAATCAGTTAGCAGAACAATATAATGGCGGAGGACATAAATACGCTAGTGGGGCAAGAGTTAATACCCTTGATGAAGCTTTAGCGTTAATTAAAGCTTTAGATAATTTAAGCAAAAAATATCAAATAGAGAATAAGATAATTAAAGGAGGAAAAAGTGAAAATAAGTAATGTTAATTTATCCATCAGTGCTGTTCGAGTTAGCCAATATCCAATAGATAATAAACCAGAATTTTTATTAGTAGGAAGAAGTAATGTGGGTAAAAGTAGTTTTATTAATACTCTAATTAATCGTAAGAATTATGCTCGGACTTCATCTAAACCTGGTCGAACTCAAACTTTAAATTTTTATTTAATAAATAATGATTTTTATTTAGTAGATGCCCCCGGGTATGGTTATGCTAGTACTAATAAAAAGAAACAAAAAAAATTAGGGCTAATGATAGAGGAATATTTAGTTAATCGTTCTAATTTAAAAGAAGTTTTTATGATTATTGATTTTAGGCATAAACCAACTGAAGATGATTTGTTAATGTATAACTTTTTAAAATATTATGAAAAAAAAGTAACTATTATTGCTACTAAAATTGATAAGGTTAATCCTAATCATCGAGAAAAACAAAAAAATTTAATAGCAGATACTTTAGATTTAGTAATTGGAGATAATTTAATTTTATTTTCTAATATTACTAGAGATGGCAAAAAGGAAACTCACGAAGTAATTGAAAAGTATCTTGATTTTATTGATATTGATTAAGATTAACATTAACGCTCCTATTTAGTTTTCATAAACTAATTTAGGGTGAAGATGTGAAAATAGAATATGTAACTAATGATAATTTTATTATTTATTTAAATAAGTATCATCTTAAAGACTTAAAACTTAATTATAAGAAAAGTGTTGAAGAATATTTTAAAAAATTATTTAGAAGTTTAAATAAGGTTTATCATTTAGAGATTGAAGGATATTATAATGTGAAGGTTCATGAAAATTCTATTTATGGAATTATAATTGAAGTTGATAAATTATGTAATGAGTATTTTAGTATCGGGGGTAATAAAGTTGATATGAAAATAACCATTAATTTAGATGACCTTTTTTTATATGAAATTGATGATTATTTTATTTTAGATACCTTAAAGGATAATATTAAAAACATTTATTATCATCATCAATATTATATTGAATTAAAAGATGAAATTGATGATAAAGCATATAACTTTTTATTAGAAAATAGTAATATTATTTATAATGATAAAGTCAATGATCTTTTAAAGTTATCATTAAAATTAATGTAAATAAAACTAAAGAAGGTGTAATTATGTCAAGCTTATTAGTAGCTTTAGTAGGTAAACCTAATGTTGGTAAATCAACTGTTTTTAATCGTTTAGTTGGTCAACGAATAGCTATTATTGATAATGAACCAGGTATTACTAGAGATCGTCTTTATGGACAAGTTAAGTATCTTGATTTTAAGTTTGGTTTAATTGATACTGGTGGTATAACTGTTGAAAAAGAATTGTTTAACCAAGAAATTATGATTCAAACTAAAATAGCTATTGAAGAAGCTGATCTTATTATTTTTATTATTGATGGGAAAGAGGGTTTAACAGCGGATGATTTTGTTATTAGAGATTTGCTCTTTAAAAGTAATAAACAAGTAATGGTGGCTATTAATAAAATAGATCACCTTAAAGCTAAAGATAATCTTTATGATTTTTATGAATTAGGTTTTAATGATTATTTTCAAATTAGTGGTGAGCATGGGACTGGTTTTAGGACTTTACTTGATAAAATAATTATTTATTTAAAAGCTAAACCAACTTTTTATATTAATGATGATTTAATTAAGTTTTCAGTTTTAGGACGTCCTAATGTAGGAAAAAGTAGTTTAGTTAATGCTCTTCTTAATGAAAAAAGAACTATAGTATCATCCAAACCAGGAACAACTAGAGATGCGATTGATACTCATTTTAAATATCATAATCAAGGATATGTCATAATTGATACTGCTGGGATTCGTAAAAGTCGTAAAACATATGAAAAAATAGAATATTATAGTTTTTTAAAGGCATTAAAAGCTATTAGTCGGAGTGATGTTTGTTTATTAGTTTTAAATGCTGAAGAAGGTATTTTAGCCCAAGATAAACATATCGCTAGTTATATTATTGAAGAAGGTAAATCATTAATATTAGTAGTTAATAAATGGGATAAGATTAAGGATTTAACCATAAGTGATTTTACTAAAAAGATAAGAGATCAATTTAATTTTATTCCATATGCTCCAATTGTTTTTTTATCAGCTTTAACTAAAAAAAGATTATCTACTTTAATGCCAAAATTAAAAATAGTTTATGAAAATGCTAATAAGCAACTTAAAACAAGTTTATTAAATGATCTTATTCAAGAAGCTATTAGTTTAAATCCCCCTCCTTCATATAAGGGTAAAAGATTAAAAGTTTATTTTGTCAATCAAAATGGAACTCATCCTCCTAAATTCTTATTTCAAGTTAATAATAAAGAATTATTACATTTTTCATATTATCGTTATTTAGAAAATAAAATTAGAGAAAACATTAATTTTGAGGGAACTCCTATTATCTTACAATTTAAAAATCGAGGTGAAAAATAAATAACCAATATTATCTTAATTACATATATTAAAAAAGGGGGATGTAAAATGATTTTAAATGATCATCTTTTTAAAAAGATTGAACAAAAAACCAGTGTTAATAAGGCTTCAATTATGGAATTAGCTAAAAAATTACAGCAAAATAATTTAAAGGATGAAAAAACATTAAAAGAAGTAATCGATCAACTATGTATAATGTCGGGTAAAAAGATTTCTAAAGAACAAGAAGCAAAAATTATAAAGGCCGTGGTTAATGATGATCTTCCTAACAATTTAAATCAATATATTGATTAATAATTGATTTTTCTTCATATCTTTTCTTTTGTTATCATACATTTTAATGAAAAAGATATGAAAGTAGGGATGTTATGGAAAAAATAGATATTATTAGAAGTTTGAGCGAGCGAACGGGCGGTGATATTTATTTAGGGGTTGTAGGTGCAGTTAGAACGGGGAAATCAACTTTTATTAAAAGGTTTATGGAAATGTTAGTGGTTCCTAATATTAATGATGAATATGAAAAGAAAAGATGTTTAGATGAACTTCCTCAAAGTGCTCAAGGAAAAACAATTATGACGATTGAACCTAAATTTGTACCTAGTAATGCAGCTAAAATTGAATTAGATGATTTTAGTGTTAATGTGAGGTTAGTTGATTGTGTTGGTTATGTAATACCAGCTGCTAAAGGGTATGAAGATGAGAATGGACCACGAATGGTTAGAACACCATGGTATGAAGAAGAAATACCATTTGTGGAGGCAGCTGAAATAGGAACAGAAAAGGTAATTAGAGATCATTCTACAATTGGAGTGGTGGTAACTACTGATGGTTCAATTGGAGAAATTTCAAGAAATGAATATGTAGAAGCTGAAAAAACAGTAATTAAAGAATTACAAGAAATTGGAAAACCTTTTATAGTATTACTTAATTCAACTAATCCGATGTTGCCAGAAACTGAAAGATTAGCTGAAAAATTACATGATGATTATCAAGTACCGGTTTTACCAATTAGCATTGAAACAATGAGCGAGAAGGAAATATATACTGTTTTAAGAGAAGCTTTATATGAATTTCCAGTCTTAGAAATAAATATTAATATGCCTGAATGGATTGGGTGTTTAAAGCCTGATCATTGGTTAAAAGAACTTTATATTGATAAAATTAAAGAAAGTGTTGTAGAAGTTGATAAATTAAGAGATATTGAGGGAATTACTAATCATTTTGTTGATTCGGAATTTATTAGTAAAGCTTATTTATCAGATGTAAATCCAGCAACGGGAGAAATAACTATTTCTTTACATGCTCCAAATCATTTATACAATGAGGTATTGAAAGATATCATTGGAATTAATGTTGCTAGTCGAGCGGAATTATTAAGTCTATTTCAGGATTATAACGAAGCTAAAAATGAATACGATCAAATTAAAGGGGCTTTAAAGATGGTTAAGAAAACTGGTTATGGAGTTGCTTTACCAACGCTTAGTGATTTAAAGTTAGATACTCCTGAAATAATTAGGCAAGGAGGTCGTTACGGGGTTAAATTAAAAGCAGTCGCTCCATCAGTCCATATGATTAAGGTTGATGTTGAAAGTACTTTTGAACCTATTATTGGTTCAGAATTACAAAGTAAAGAATTAATTAATTATTTAATGAAAGATTATGAAACTAGTCCTTCTAACATATGGAAATCAGAAATATTTGGTCGTAGTTTAGATGTTATTGTTCAAGAAGGTATTCAAGCTAAACTATTGATGATGCCTGATAATATTAGATATAAATTACAAGGAGCCTTAACTAAAGCAGTTAATAAAGGTTCTCATAATATGATTGCTATTGTTATCTAAAACGGGGAAACCTGTTTTTTTTATGGAATAATTTTTTAAAGATAAAATAAAAAGTAATTAATTTGGTTTAATAAAAAAATAAAGATAGTAATAATTTTACACACCACCTATTTGTTTTTTAGTTCTAAGATGTATTTTTCTAAACCAATCAATGGGGATAACGGTGAAAGCTAAAAAGATAACGAACCATAATTCTTTTATACTAAGGCCAATAACTCTAAATAAAGAGCCCCCCTTATAAATGATTAGTATTTGAATAAAGCAAATTAAGCCCATAATTAGGATGAAGCTTTTATTATAAATAATATATGCTAAGAGGTTTAAGCGATGAGTTCTAGCATTTAGACTATTAAAGATTCCAACAAAGATAAAAAGAGCGAAAAAGGCAGTCATTAAGTAAGCATCATTTTGATGATAATCAAAAAGATGAGCAATAAAAGGGGATTTAAGGAAGAATAAGCAAAGTAGTAATGAATAGCCGCCGGTAAAAAGTATTTGCCTAATCATATAATTATTAATAATAGGTTCATTTCTTTTTTTAGGTAGTTCTTTCATATATTCTTTTAAAGCAGGTTCCCCAGCAAAAGCTAGGGCTGCTAAAGTATCCATAATTAAATTAATCCAAAGCATTTGAACAACTGTAATAGGGGATTCAATTCCAATAAAGGGGCCTATGATTGATAATCCTAAAGCGCATAAATTAATTGTTAATTGTAAAATAATAAATTTTCTAATACTTTTGAAAATAGTTCTTCCATAAAGAACAGCTTTGGCAATTGATTTTAAATTATTATCTAAAATAACAATATCAGAAGCTTCTTTAGCTATTTCAGTACCACTACCCATCGCAAAGCCTACATCGGCCTTCTTTAAGGCAGGAGCATCATTAATACCATCACCTGTCATGCCAACGACCATTCCTAATTCCTGGGCTAGTTTAATTAATTTACTTTTATCTTGAGGCAAGGCCCTAGCGACAACTTTTAATTTAGGAATTATCTTTTTTAAATAATCATCATCTAGTTTATTTAATTCTTCTGAAGTAAAAAGATAATCATTATCTTTTAATAAACCTATCTCTTTGGCGACTGCTTTAGCGGTATTTTTAGCATCACCAGTTAACATTATTACCTGAATACCAGCTTCTTCTACTTCTTTAATAACCATTTTAGCTTCTTTCCTAATTTCATCTTTAATATTGATTAAACCAACTAAAGTTAATTGATTAGAAAGATAATCACTATTAATAGGCTTTTTAGAAGTAGCTAGAGCAATAAAGCGTACTCCTTTAATCGTTTCTTTATCAATAACATCTTTAAGCTTAGTTTTTTTTATTAAGCTTGTTATTTGTCCCTTTTGATTATAGTAACTATCACAATGACTAATAATTTTTTCAGGAGCCCCTTTAATTAGATAAAGATAATAGGGCTCTTCTATATAAGTAACTGATATTTTATTTTTGCTATCAAAAGGGGCAATTTGTTTTATTGTTAACTCTTTATCTAAACTATTAAAATATTGCTTAAAGCCTTCCATTAAGGCTTTATCAGTAGCATTTCCCCCAATAACTTGTCCGCTTTTAGGTTCATAGATAGAAGCATTATTATAAAAGATAGCTTTTTTAATTATGGTTAATAATTCTGAATATTTATTTAATTTATTAATTTCATAAGTTTTTCCCTGTCCATCTAAAAATTGTTGAACTACGAGGTGCCCTTTAGTAATTGTTCCTGTTTTATCAGCGAATAAAATATTTATGCCGCCTGAGGTTTCAATACCTACCATTTTCCTAACTAAAACATTATCTTTAATCATTTTCTTCATATTAGAAGATAAAACAACCGTAATCATCATTGGTAGTCCTTCAGGGACAGCCACAATTATTACCGTAACCGCTAAAGTAATCGCATATAAAAGATGACTTAACATTAAAGGAGGTTGTCTAATTATTTTATTAATAATTAAAAAATCAAAATGATATTGAATAAAAAGAACATTAAATAAATGAGCACTAACGACTAAGAAGGCTCCAATATAACCTATTTTACTTATAACCTTAGCTAAAGTATGTAATTTAGTTTTAAGGGGACTATCCCTTTGTTCATCTTGCAATTCGACGGCTAAATGACCATAAACAGTATTATTACCTACCGCAGTAACTAACATTTTTCCTTCGCCTGCTGAAATAATGCTACCTCTAAATAATTTGTTATTATCAATTACGTTTTTATTAATTTCTTTACTTTCACCACTCAATGGTGATTCATCAACGGCTATACTACCACTTATTAAAAGCCCATCAGCTGGTATTTTATCTCCAGCTTGAATTAAAATAAGATCATTTTTGACTACTTCATTAATATATATTTCTTTAAGAATATAATTGCGATATACTTTACATTTTAATTTAGAGGCTTCTTCTTGTAATCTTTTAAAAGCAGCTTCACTTCCATATTCAGAAATAGTTGAAATGAAAGAAGCTAAAAGAATTGATATCGCTACCCCAACTGTTTCATACCAATCAAAATTACTCAATAAAAAAAGAGTTCTGATAGCTAAAGCAATTAATAAAATTTTAATAATTGGGTCACCAAAACTATCAAGTAGTAATCTACCAAAACTTCTATGGGGAGCCTTATTTAATTCATTTGATCCATACTTATAACGAGCTTCTTTAACCTCTTTTAAAGTTAATCCTTTATTGTCTAGCATAATAATCTCCTCATCACATTTTATGGTGATTATAAAAGGGTTATAACTATACTTTATAGACAAAAAAGGACATAGTTAAAATAAAAATAAAAAGTTTTTTCAAAAAAAACTATCATTTAGATAGTTTTTATTTTTACAATGGTCGGGGAGACAGGATTTGAACCTGCAACCTCTTGGTCCCAAACCAAGCACACTGCCAAGTTGTGCTACTCCCCGTTATGGTGCACCCGGTAGGATTCGAACCCACAACCTTTTGATCCGTAGTCAAATGCTCTATCCAATTAAGCTACGGGTGCTTATTAAAGTATAAAGTGGTGGCTCCGGGCAGAATCGAACTGCCGACACAAGGATTTTCAGTCCTTTGCTCTACCGACTGAGCTACAGAGCCCTGGCGGTTCCAACGGGGATCGAACCCGCGATCTTCTGCGTGACAGGCAGACGTGTTAACCACTACACTATGGAACCAAAAGATAATAAATGTTAATGGAAATTACTTTTACAGTATACTAAAAAAAGGCTTTACTTGTCAAGGCTAATAGATTACTTGAGAAAATCTATAAATTAATAAATAATAATATTTTGTTAGAAAAAAATATTAAGATATGTTATTATAATATTAAAGACAAATATTATCTTTTTGTTTTAAAGAAGCATTATTAATTTTTATTTTTGATGGCAAAAAAATAAGAACTAAAAAGGGCTATTAAAAATAATATAATATTAATAAATCCTTTAGCATTAAAACTTATACCGGGAAATAAAATAGGAATAGAACCAATTGTAAAGCCTAAAATAGCGCTATAGCTAATTATATAATAACGTTTTAAAATATAATCAATAATTTTAACTAATAAGAGGCCTCCAATTATTATTCCTAAGCCAAAAGGAAAGAGTTTTAAAAAGTCATTAATAGTAAGTTTAAAAAAAGATACAATAATATTTAGAATATATTCATACATGCCGATTAATATTAATAAAAAGGAACCACTAATACCAGGGATAATCTTGCCAGCGATATAAAGAACTCCAGCTATAAAAAGTAATATAAATGAAGGGGTGTTATCTATATTATTGGCAATGCCTAAAAGGTTTTTCAAAATAAGCAAACCTAAAGTAATAAAAAGGGCTCCTAAAAAGGCGGGGTAGTTAAGATTTTTTTTCTTTAATTTGTTAAATATTATAGGTAAAGCTCCAATAATAAGTCCCATAAAAATATATTTCGCTTGATTTGGATATTGATCAAAAAAAAATTTTAAGATATTACCAAATACAAAGACACCTATAATAATCCCAATTAAAATAGGGGTTAAAAAAGTTATATTTTTTCGCCAATTGCTAAAAAAGTTACTGATAGCTTTAATTATTTTATCATAAAGACCAAAGACTACTGCTAGAACTCCACCACTAACCCCAGGTAAGATTAATCCCGCTCCAATCACAAAGCCAATTAATATTTGCTTGAATATTTCCATTTGTCACCTCTAACTTATTTATATTAATAAAATTATGAAAATTTACTTATTTTAGTTAATTAATAATAAATGTATTTTACAATTAAAAAAGGAGTCAAAATGATTAAGAAATTAGAAACTATAAAAATTAAACGTCAAGAGTTATTAAAAAAAAGTAAAACGATTCGTCAAACTTTAAAGCAATTAGCCAGTTATGATCTTTTATTTGATGAATTAACTACTTTTTTTAATCGCCAATATTTATCTAAGCATACTATTGAATTATTAACTTTATCGATGATTGAAGGGATGATTTTAAATCAATTAAATCAAACTCAAAGGCATTCTTTTACTATTCTTTATGGCGATGTTGATGGTTTGAAAATGGTTAATGATTTATTTAATCATCATCAAGGAGATCTTGAAATAAAAAGACTTGCTAATATAATAAAAAAAGTTATTAGAATGAAAAGAGAAACCATGATTGATCAGCTAATTCTTAGTCATCAAGTAACCGAGAGAATGGCTATTAGAATAGGCGGTGATGAATTTTTAATTATTTTACCTAATTGTAATAAAGAACAAGCCCATCAAACTGTAATTAAAAGAATTAAAGAACAATTATCTTTAAATGTTAAGCAATCTTTTTCCTTATCTTTATCATTAGGGGCGGCTGATACTAATGATATGTCTTTGCCTAAAACGTTAGAAGCTGAAGAATTGCATAATTTCTTCAATTCAATGGTTAAGATAGCTGAGGCAAGAATGTATGAAGAAAAAAAGTTGACTTATCGTCAAAATACCTCTTTTTTAGTTTTGAAAATATTAGATCGTTTGAGTAATAATTTAAATTTAAATCTTAAGGATGATAATCATTTTGAATATTTAATTAATCTTTTAAAAGAGGCTAGAAATAAAATGATAAAGTAATTAATTTACAGATAAGTTTTGATTTATAGGTTGTAAATGAATAAAAGTATTTCCATCATTAACTTTTAAAAGATTACCTTGCTTATCTTTATAAATAGTTGGGCTCTTTCTTGATGATTTTTCCCAAGTGATAGGGACAGCATAACCATTAGTTATATAATAGCCTTCACCATTACCAATATTGTCTAAATTTTGACGGTTCAATCCTCCTCCATCAGCTAAAGATAGAGGAAAATTTTTTACTTTATAGATAATTATATTTTTAGCAGTATATTGCTTTTTGGTTTCTTTATCTAAATGAGCCTTACCACGCATTGATCTTTGATATTTTTTATTTAACTCATCATATTGATAACTAACATAATAATCATAATTATAATATATTTTAATATTATTAGCGATATTATTTTCATCAAGATTAACCTCTTTAATCGAATAATTAAGTAATGGTTTATTAAAATTATGATAATCATATTGTTTTTTAGTTATTCCAGCTTCTAATTTTTCAATATTAGTAAAAACATTATGGGGTGAATTTAAACTTTTATCACGGTTAAAGGGAGTACCGTAAAACATCCCATCAATATTATCTGCTTTCAATATATTAATATCAGTTAACGTTTTAGGGCTATGACCATAATGAATATAAATAGCGTTATTTTCCAAAGCATAATCAAGGTAGTAATGGCGGGCACTTCTCACAGGGCCAATTAACTTAGTATCTTGATCTTTAAATAAAGCTAAAAATCTAGTTATGCCGCCTTCAACCACTATTTCATAAATTAAATAAGCATCTTGGAGACCACTATGTTCTTTAACATTAATATTATTATCAATCATAATAGCTAGTGGTCTTTTATTAGATTCAAGATCAATAATTGATAATTTAGGTTCAATAACTTTGGGTTTTTGCTTATCTGTTTCATTTGCTTTAGGTTTAAAATAATTTTTAATTACTAAAGGAAGCTCTAAATAAAAGCTAAAACCTATTAAAATAAGAATTAAGCTCCAAGCTATTTTTTTTAATCTGGGTCGTTTTTTTCTTTTCATTGGTTACTACTTTCTATATTGAAAAATATATTTAATAATTTGCTTAATTTCTTTTTTATTATATCACTTTAAAATGAAAAAAGTTAATATTAGACATTGCTTTACATTTTTCATTTTAAAATAAATTGGCTAATATAATGCTTTTATCCCTTTGTTTTTTATAAATAACTATTAATATTTTAAAAACTATTAATATTCTAATTTCTTTTTAAAGTTACTGTATCTAGTTTTTTTTGTTTGTTTATGATATGATTAAAGCGTCTTTCAAATAAATTATTTGATTTTAGGACATATATATAAATAAGAAGAAATATAAAAATGATTAAATAGGTTTCTTTTTTGAATTATATTTATATAATAGAAAACGAGGTAGATGATGATTATAAAAGATAAACATTTTTATAAAACAGTACGTTATATTTTAAAAAATAGACATTTTAAAAGAATAGCTAATTTTTATCATCATGGGACGACTAGATTAGAACACTCATTAAGAGTATCTTATATTGCTTTTAAAATAACGAAACGATTTAAATTAAATTATAAAATGGCTGCTATTTCTGGTTTGTTACATGATTTTTATGAGTCTAATGGGGATCAATCTTTGCTAGGGGTTTTAAAGAATCAACTAAATCATCCTAAAATAGCAGCTTTAAATGCTAAAAAGTATTTTAAAATTAATGATGACGAACAAGATATTATTGAAACTCATATGTTTCCTTTAACTTTAAAAGGACCTAAATCAATTGAGGGTTGGATAGTTATGTTTGCTGATAAGGCTGTTAGCTCTTATGAACATGCACTTAATTTTAAATATCAATTAGCTAGTTGGTTAATGCTTATATTAAGAATAGTAAAATAGGACTTATCTTTTAGATTGTTGTTATGTAGATAAGTCCACGTAGCTCAGTTGGATAGAGCAATCCCCTCCTAAGGGATAGGTCGGAGGTTCAACTCCTCTCGTGGACGCCAGGAGCCGCGTTAGTTTAGTGATAGAATAGTTGAATGGTAATCAACAGACGCAAGTTTGATTCTTGCACGTGGCACCATTATGTAAAAAAGAAACACCCTTTTATTATAAGGGTGTTTTTTTAGAAATAAAATTAGTATTAGATAATTGTTTTTTCTTAAAAGTTATTCTGTTATGATATAATATATCTATAAAGGAGAATTAAAACATGTATTTATATGATAAAACAGAAAAAACAATTGGCTTATGGGGTAGTCTTGCTTATTATGAAATGACTAAAGAAAAAAAATAAAGTAAAAACGATAGAATTATTATTAATCTTAGATTATTGTTTTAGGAATACAATATTAAAAATTTATAAAATTTTGTTATAAACAAATTTTTTTAGTTAGGATTTAGATTAGCTTTATTAAAGTATTTTACCTTTTGTTTAAGTATCATAAACTATAGAAATGGTGATAAAAGTGAAATATATATTTATTTATCTTATTAAATTGTATCAAGCTTTGCCTCTTTCATGGCATAGTTATTGTCGTCATTATCCTACTTGTTCTAATTATACTATTTTGGCTTTAGAAGAATATGGTTTTATTAAGGGTTTATATTTAGGAATAAAAAGAATTTTAAAATGTAATAGTTGGGGAAGTTATGGTTGTGATTTTTTACCAATTGAAGATAAGAAAAGAAAATATAATAAAATTCTTTAATAATAAAAAGAACTAATAATTAATAAAAAGGAAGTGTCAAATGAAAAGAATAATTTTAGCTATATTTTGTTTAACTTTGTTATTTAATATCACAGGGTGTTTTAAAAGAGATACTATGGAAGATATAGATATTTACACTACTATTTATCCAATAACTTATATTACTAATTTTTTATATGGAAATCATGCTCAAGTATTTAGCATTTATCCTAATAATATTGATGTTTTTCAATATCAATTGACCGAAAAACAATTAGTTGATTATAGCAAAGCTTCTTTATTTGTTTATAATGGTTTAAGTGGTGAAAAGGATTATGCTATTTCAATGTTAAATCAAAATAAAAAGCTAAAAATAATTGATGCAGTGATGAATATGGAATATATTAATAGTATTGAAGAATTATGGCTTGATCCATCTAATTTTTTAATGTTATCTCAAAATATTAGAAGAGGTTTTGAGGAATATGTTAGTAATCCTTATTTGAAAAATGAAATTAAGAAAAATGATGAGTTATTAAAAATTCAAATTTCAGAAATAGATGCTGAAATGAAATTAATTGTTCAAAATGCTGAACATAAAACAATTTTAGTAACCAGTAATTTATTTTTGTTTTTAGAAAAATATGAATTTGAAGTGATTTCTTTAGAAGAGGAAACAATAACTGATAAGGCTTTAGCAGGGGCTATTAATTTAATTGATAAGGGCATTATTCAATATATTTTTATAGACCCTAATCAAGAATTAAATGATCAAGTTAATGATTTAATTAATAATTATAATTTGACTCCTTTAGCGTTTAAGACTGCAATTAATTTATCAGAACAAGAAGTAGCCGAAAAAACAAATTTTATTGACCTTATGAATTATAATATAGATTTATTAAAAAAGGAATTATATCAATAAGGATTAATTAATAAATTAAAGTAATAATTTAAATGGATAACAATTAACTATATTTATTACAATTCATCTTTTTGTTAACCGTTTTTATTGTATAAAATGGTTATTTATATTATAATATTTATAGAATAATCGAGATTGGAGTATATTATGAAAAAAAGAGTTATTAGTGCTTTAATAGCTTTAGCTATTTTTATACCGTCTTTATTAATTGGAAAAACTATTTTTAAATTATTTATTTTGATGGTTGCTTTATTATCTTTGAATGAGTTTTTAGATCTTCGGGAAACTAAATATAAATTACCAATTCCTATTAAATTATTAACTTTTTTTGTCTTTACTTATTTAATCTTTAATTTTACAACTAACGGTTTTACTTATTCAATAGATTATCAAAACATTTCTTTAATTATGTTCCTTTTCTTATTGCCTATTATTATATATCATAATAACAATGTATATAATATTAATGATAGTATGTTTTTAATAGGGATAGTTTTTTTCTTGGGATTATCCTTTAATTTGGTTATTATTTTACAAGAATATAGTGTTAATCATGTTTTTTATTTATTTTTAATTCCTGCAATTACTGATATTTACGCTTATATAAGTGGTAATTTAATTGGTAAACATAAGTTATTGCCAGCTATTTCACCTAATAAAACATGGGAAGGATTAATAGTGGGTACTGTTTTTTCGGTTTTAATTAGTGCTGTTTTCTATTATATAGCGATAGATAGTACTTTTAATCTTGGCTTGCTCTTTCTAATAACGGCTTTTTTATCTCTTATTGGTCAATTAGGTGATTTAGTTTTTAGTTCGATTAAACGTTTTTATAAGCGAAAAGACTTTTCTAATCTTATTCCTGGTCATGGAGGTCTTTTAGATCGCTTAGATAGTATTATTTTTGTTATTTTAGCTTATATCTTATTTATTAACATCTTATAGAAAAGAGTGATTAAATGACGTTTATATATTTTGTTTTAGTTTTAAGTGTTATTATTTTCATTCATGAATTAGGTCATTTTATTTTCGCTAAAAGATTCAAAGTTCATGTATTTGAATTTGCTCTTGGAATGGGACCTAGAATTTTTAGTTTTAAACGAAAAAATGATGAAACTATTTATGCAATTAGATTGATTCCTATTGGTGGTTTTGTTCAAATTGCAGGTGAAGGTGGGGTAGATGATAATAAAGTAGCGGATGCTAATAAAATTCAATCTAAAGGATGGTTAAATCGTTTTGTTATTATTGTCGCTGGAGCGGCGTTTAATTTTTTACTTTCTTTACTTTTATTATTTATTATTGGTTTAAGTGCTGGTTCTTTAGAAACTAAACCATTAATTGGGAAAGTAACTAAAGATTTCCCAGCTTATCAGCAAGGGGTTGAAGAAGGGGATTTAATTTTAGCCATTGAAGGTAAAAAAATGAGGAGTTGGGATCAAGTATTATTGTTTTTGGAATTAAATAATGATTCAAAACCTCTAACTTTTACTCTTCAAAAGAAAAACAATCATCTTACTAAAGTTACTATTACTCCAATTCAAATAGAAGAGGATGGCCAATTAAAGTATAAATATGGGATTGGAATAACTGATAAAATTAATTATGGTTTATTAGCCTCACTAAAATTTATGGTTGTTAAATTTATGACCATTATTAATTCAATGTTTGAAGTAATTTATCATTTAATTGTTGGTAATTTAGGTTTAAATAATTTGGCTGGTCCTGTTGGCATTTATAATATAATAGGCGAAAAAACAAGTCATGGTTTTATTAACGTTTTATATTTAATTTCGTTTTTAAGTATTAATGTTGGTTTTATTAATTTAATTCCTTTCCCAGCTTTTGATGGAGGTCGTCTTTTATTTTTAATTATTGAAAAAATAAAAGGAAAACCAGTTAATTCTAAAGTTGAAAATGTTATTCATGCGATAGGTTTTTCATTATTAATTATTTTGTTATTAGTAATAACTATTCAAGATATAAAGAATTTATTTTAGGAGGCGATGATGAATCAAAAAGAATTATTAACTTTATGTCCTCATTTTGATGACATTATTAATAGTGAATTTTTGGAAGATGATTATTTAACTAAAAGGTTAATTGAATATTATCAAGAATATGTTTTTAATAATGATCTTAAAAGGGTAGATTTAATTAGTAATCTTGATCAAGCTATATATAAATATGTAAATGATTATCAATTTGCTAAAAAGTTAAAAAACACTTTAGATGTTGATGAAATTCTTAAATCAAATTTTGCCTATATTAAAGAATTAATGGACTATATTGTTACTTTTTATAATGAGTATCATGAAATAGAAGATGATATAAGTAATACTACCAAATGGTTATGAGGGAGGCTTTAAAAGATGAACGATAAAAGGGTTATTTTTATGGGAACTTCTACCTTCGGTGTTCCTTTATTAGAGGCTTTAATTACTAAAACAAAAGTTGTTTTAGTAGTTATGCAACCAGCTCAAAAAGCAAATGACAATTTTACTCCCTCAATTAAAGACATAGCTTTAAAAAACAATCTTAAAGTGTTGACAGTTGAAAACATTAATAATTATGAAAGAGATTTAATTTTATTAAATCCTGATTTGATTATTGTTTGTGCTTATCGGCAAATATTATCAAAAAATATTTTAGCGATTCCTCTTTTGGGTTGTTTTAATGTTCATGCTTCATTGTTGCCTAAATTAAGAGGAGGAGCCCCTATTCATCGAGCTCTTATTAATGGATATCGTAAAACAGGAGTTTCTATAACCAAAATGGTGGAAAAGTTAGATGCTGGTGATATTTTCGCTCAGCGAGAAACAGAAATAAGTTTAAAAGATGATTATGGAACTTTGCATGATCGTTTAAGTTTAATAGCTAAAGATTTATTAATTGATACCTTGCCAGATATTATAAATAAAAAGGTCATTTCTCAAAAACAATGTGAAAGTGATGTTTCTTATGCTTGGCATATTGAACGAAAAGATGAAAAATTAGATTTTTGTAAAACAAAAAAAGAATTATTTAATCAAATTAGGGGGTTAAATCCAGACCCTGGAGCTTATGCGCTTTTACATGGCAAAATTCATAAAATATGGAAATCAGTTATTGGGGAAAATGGTTATAGTAATAAAATTAATGGCGAAATTATTAATTTATATGATGATGGCTTAGGAATAAAGGTTAGTAATGGTGAATTAATTATTACCGAGATTCAAGTTGAGGGTAAAAAAAGAATGACTGTTCGAGAATTTTTAAATGGCTTTCAAAACAAAGATTCATTATTAGGTGATATTTTTGAATAAAGGAGTTTTATGATGTGGCAAAAAATAAGTGATTTAAGGGAAAAAAGTAAAAACAAATATATTAAAGCAATTATCTTTTTTGGTTTTTATCTTATTTTTTTCTCAATTATTTTTTTCCTGGCGGCTGGAAATAACAAAACTAAAGATGATGATCAGCCATTAATTAAAGATAAATGGCAATTAATAAATAATAATTATCAATTTTTACATGAAATAATAATTAATGAAAATCAAAATGAATCTTTAATTATTAAATTAGAGGGAAAAAAATATAATCATAAACTATTGGTTGATAAATATCTTAATGGTCAATTTTTAACTTCTATTTATATTTATTATGATGAAGTAAGGGTAAAAGAAAATGATGATTGGCAAAAACAAGAAGGTTTTTATTTAATCGACGAACATTTCAATAATGATCTTCTTGATGTAAACTATTTTAAAAAAATAGTTAAAGAGGCTACTTTAATTAATGAAGCAACTAATTTTGATGAATCAACTGAAGAGGTTTATCTTTATAATTTAAATGATGAAGAGGTAATTAATTTTAAAGTATTAACTAAAGATAATTTAATTACTAAGATTATTATTGATTATTCATCTATGAAAATTACTCTTCAATATAAAAACATAAATAAAATAACTGATTTTTTTATTGATTAATTTTTAAAGGAGGTAAACGATGCAGACCTATTATTTAACTGATGCTGGGAAGATAAGAGATCATAATGAAGATAATGTAATGATTGTTAAAAATAATAATGATGAATATTTAATGGCTGTCGCTGATGGGATGGGGGGTCATCGGGCTGGTGAAATAGCTTCTTCGATAGCTATTGATTATTTGAGTAAACATTTTGTTTTACTTGATACTATTGGTGAAAAAAGTAATGCCGTTAATTGGCTTCGCCAAAGTGTTAATGATGTTAATTCCTCTATTTTTAAACATGCTAATGAAAATCAAGATATTAAAGGAATGGGGACTACTTTAGTAATTGCTATTTTGACAAAAGATTATTTATTATTTGGTAATATTGGAGATAGTTCAGGGTATGTTTTAAAAGATGATAAATTACATAAAGTTACTAAAGACCATACTTTAGTTAATTTATTGGTATCAACTGGAGAGTTAAGTGAAGATGATGCTAAAAAGCACCCTAAAAAGAATGTTTTAATGAGAGCTTTAGGTGCTAATGATCCAGTGGAAATTGATATTTTTGATGTAGATATGAATATTCAAGCTGTTTTATTATGTAGTGATGGCTTAACTAATATGTTAAATGATAAACAAATAGAGAAGACTTTAAAAGATAATGATTATTCTATTGAAGAAAAGGTTATTCGTTTAATTAAAAGAAGTAATAATCGAGGAGGAACTGATAATATATCGATAGCTTATTTAATAATTGAAAGGGGTGGAGAAAATGATTAATAAAGGTCAAAAAATAAACGATCGTTATGAAATTATCAAATTATTAGGAGAAGGGGGAATGGCTAATGTTTATTTAGCTTATGATATAATTTTAGAACGTAAAGTAGCTGTTAAAATCTTACGGGGTGATTTAGCTAATGACGAAAAATTTGTTCGTCGTTTTCAAAGAGAAGCTCTAGCTGCTAGTTCATTAAGTCATCCTAATATTGTTGAAATGTATGATGTTGGAGAAAGTGAAGGTAATTTCTACATCGTTATGGAATACATTGAAGGTAAAAATCTTAAGCAATTAATAAAAAAAAGAGGGGCTTTAACAGTACCTGAAGTGGTTGATATTATGAATCAGTTAACTGATGGTTTAGCCCATGCTCATGATTTATATATAATTCATCGTGATATTAAACCTCAAAATATTTTAATTTTAGATAATGGTTTAGTTAAAATTACTGATTTTGGAATTGCGATGGCTTTAAATAGTTCTCAATTAACTCAAACCAATTCAATTATGGGGTCTGTTCATTATTTACCACCTGAGCAAGCAGCTGGTAAAGGTTGTACTATTAAAAGTGATGTTTATTCACTTGGTATTTTAATGTATGAGTTATTAACTGGCAAATTACCTTTTAAAGGTGATAATGCTGTTGAAATAGCTTTAAAACATATGAAGGATCCGTTACCTAGTATTATAAAAGACAATAGTAGTATTCCTCAAAGTATTGAAAATATTATTATTAAATCAACAGCTAAAAACCCTAAGAATCGTTATCATGATGCTCGTGAAATGTATAATGATTTAAGAACGGCTTTAGATGAAGAACGTAATGGGGAAAAAAGATATGTTTATAAGCATTTAGAGCATGATTTAGATGATACTAGAGTTTTGCCTCCAATTATTAATCCTAAAGAGGAATTAATTGCTAAACCTATTACTGATAATGAATATAAACCAAATAAAAAGTTATTTATTATTTTAAGTAGTATTTTAGGTGGTTTGATTATTCTTTTTTTAACTATCTTTTTTATTGTTCCTAATTTATTTAAAACTCCCAATGTTAAAATTCCCGATGTATCTAAAATGACTTTTAAAAACGCTGAAAAGACTTTGCTTGCTTTAGGTTTTGAGATAGCTTTAGAAATAGAAGAAGAAAGCAGTGAAACAATAGCAAAAAATAGAGTCATTAAAACAAAGCCGGCGATAGGTCGTTATGTTAAAAAGGGAACTATTATTACTATTTTTATGTCAACTGGGCTTGATTATTTTGAAATTGAAAATTATGTTAATCAAGATATTACTGAAGTTAAAACAAAGTTGTTATTAAAAGGGATAGATGTTATTGAAGAAAAAAAAGTGGTGGATGATGTTTCATTATACATGGGAAAAGAAAATATTATTATCGCTCAATCAGCAAAAGCAGGAACCAAATTAAAAAAGGGTGATGAATTAATTTTATATGTCCCAGATATTTATGATCTTTATCCTGATATGGTTGCTGAAAGATGGACTTTAAATGATGTTGAAGATTTCGCTTTAGAATATAACTTAGTATTAACTGTTGATTATCAAACAAATGATAAATTAGACTCTTTTACAGTTATTAGTCAAAGTAGAAATCCAAATACTAAAATTATAAAAGGGGCCTCAATTAAAGTAGTAGTTGCCAAAGCTAAAGAAATAGATGAAGATGATGATGAAGATAACGAAGAAGAAGAGTAAAGGATTGATTACAAATGGTTGAAATAGCTACTTCTATTTTATCTAATATAAATAAAGAAACTATTTTAAAGTTAAATAAAACAGATACTGATTATATTCATGTAGATGTTATGGATGGTTTATTTGTTAAAAATAAAGCTTTTTCAAGAGCTGAAATAAAAATGGTTGCTAAATATAGTAAAAAACCATTAGATATTCATCTAATGGTTAAAGATATTGATTATTATCTTAAAGAATTAGCTAATTTAAAAGGAGCTTATATTACTTTTCATTATGAAGTTTTTAAAGAACAAGATATTGATAAAGTAAAAAAGCATGGAATAAAATGTGGAATATCTCTTAATCCTAATACTAAAATTGAAAATGTTTTTCCTTATCTCAATAAGCTTGATTTAGTATTAATTATGAGTGTTGAACCAGGTTATGGAGGACAAGCTTTTATTAAAGATTCTATTAATAAAGTTATTAAATTAAAAGAAGAGATTGTAAAAAGAAAGTTAACTACTATCATAGCTATTGATGGAGGAATTAATCAAAAAACGGCTAAAACATGTATTAAGGCTGGGGTTGATAGATTAGTAGTCGGTAATTATATTATTAAAGCTAAAGATTATCAAAGGCAAATTGATTTGATAAGAAAGGCTTAGTAATCAGAGATTGCTGTTAATTATAATTTGATTTTTGAATAATGAAAAGGTGATTAAAAATGAAGTTAATAATCGGGGCTCATGTATCTTTTTTAAAGAACGAACAATTGTTGGGTTCAGTTAAAGAGGCTTTAGATTATGAGGCTAATACTTTTATGATTTATACGGGAGCACCTCAAAATACTAATAGGATGGAAATAAATCGTTTTTTAACTGATAAGGCCCACTTATTAATGAAGAGTGAAAAGATTAATAGTGAAGATGTTTTAGTTCATGCCCCTTATATTATTAATTTAGCTAATCTTACAAATCAATCTTTTGCTATTAGTTTTTTAAAACAAGAGATAAAAAGAGTTGCAGAGTTAGGTTTATCTAAATTAGTAGTTCATCCTGGGAATCATTTAGGAGCTGGAATAGATACTGGTTTAAATAATATTATTGATACTTTAAATAATATTATTACTCCTGATCAAAAGGTTCTTCTTTGTCTTGAAACAATGTCTGGTAAAGGAACTGAATGTGGTTACCGTTTTGAACAATTAAAAACAATTATTGATGGGGTAACTCATCAATATAAAATAGCTATTTGTTTAGATACCTGTCATTTAAATGATGCTGGTTATGATTTAGCTAATTTTGATAAAGTATTAACTGAATTTGATAAAGTAATAGGCTTATCCAAATTAGCTTGTCTTCATATAAATGATAGCAAAAATGAAATAGGTTCTAAAAAAGATCGTCATGCTAATATTGGTTTTGGTAAAATAAAATTTGAAACTTTAATTAAGATTATTTATCATCCTAAATTAAAAGATATTCCTAAAGTTTTAGAAACTCCATATCTTACTTTTGATCAAAAAGATTCATATCCTCCTTATAAGTTTGAAATTAAAATGATTAAAGAAAAAATCTTTAATCCTAAATTGATAGAAGACATTAAGGCTTATTATCAAAAAACAAATTAGTTAAGCTAATTTGTTTTTTAATTGGACATATAAAGTTTCTAACTTGTTAAATGTTTCAATATTAATTTCCTCTTTTAATTGTTCTAGTAATTTTTTAGGATTACCATAATAAAAAGTTCGCCAGTTCTTTTTTAAAAGAGGATAAATAATATTAATTTCTTTATTATTTAATATAATTCCATTTGTTTTAGCTAAGTGTTTAATATCTTCTTTAGTTAGATGATCAATAAATTCTTTAATTAAAAAATCATACATTATGCCACCTCTATAATAAATATATGAGCTAAAGAAAACATCATGTAATAAAATTATCTAAAAAAGAGTATTAAATAGTTAAAAAGTTATTAAAATATTAATGGTGATAAGATTGAAAAAGATAACATCTTCTTTCCCTTTAGCGAATTATAATCGTCATTATCTTATTAATAATCGTTTAAATATTATGACGTTTATTATTATTATCTTTTTTTCAATTATGATTATTAAATTAATAACTTTACAAATTACTAAAAGTGGTGATTATCAACAAAAATTAATAACTGCCACTTTAAAATTAATTGAAGGTCCTTCAGTTCCAAGAGGACGGATTTATGATTGTAATTATAATTTATTAGTAGATAATATAGGTTATAAAGTAATTTATTATCAAAAACCTAAAGGAGTTAAAATTAAGGAAGAAATAGCTTTAGCGTATAAATTAGTTGATATTATTAAGCTTCCTTATCATAAATTAAATATTAATGATTTAAAAGCTTTTTGGTTACTTTTAAATAAAGAAAAGGGACTTAATAAAATTACTGAGGAAGAATATAAATTAAATAAGGAACGTAAATTAAATAATGAAGATCTTTATAATTTAAAAATAGAAAGAATTACTACTTATGATTTATCATTTTTAAATGAGCAAGATAAACAAGCAGCTTATTTATATTATTTAATGAATAAAGGTTATTATTATGATGAAAAGATAATTAAAGATGAAGAAGTAAGTGACGAAGAATATGCTCATTTAGCCGAAAATAATCATCTTTATCCTGGATTTAATACTAAACTTAAATGGGAAAGAGTTTATTTATATGGGGATGTTTTAAGAGGGGTTTTAGGGACTATTTCTAAAGCTGAACAAGGAATTCCTTATGAATTAAAAGATTTTTATTTAAAACAAGGCTATGCTTTAAATGATCGAGTAGGGTTAAGTTATCTTGAATATCAATATGAATCATTATTAAAGGGTGAAAAGGCAATTTATCAAGTAAATAAGGATAATAGTTTAGAGTTAGTAAAAGCAGGGATAAGGGGTCATGATTTAGTATTATCAATTGATATTAATTTACAATTAGAAGTTGAAAAGATTATTGAAGAAGAAATGATAAAGGCTAAAAGGACTCCTAATACTGATTATTATGATAAATCATTTGTTTTAATAAGTAATCCTCAAACAGGTTCTATTTTGAGTTATGCTGCTAAACAAATAGTATTAAAAGAAGGAGTTTATAAAACATATGATTATACTCCTTATATTGCTACTTCGGCTATGGCTTTAGGTTCAGTAGTTAAAGGAGCTTCAATGACGGTAGGTTATAATAGTGGAGTTCTTGATTTAGGGACTAAAATGCTAGATGAGTGTCTTAAAATAAAAAATATGCCCTCTAAATGTTCTTGGCGTAGTGGTTTAGGGGTTCTTGATGATATTGGAGCTTTAAGAATGTCATCTAATGTTTATCAATTTAAGACAGCCTTAAAAGTAGCGAAGGGGGAATATCGTTATAATCAACCAATTACAATAGATGAAGAAGCTTTTGATATTTACCGAGCTATTTTTAATGAATTTGGCTTTGGAGTTAAAACAAAAATTGATTTGCCTAATGAAACAATAGGTTATCAAGGTCATAAAAAAGATGTTGGTCTGTTGATGAACTATGCTATTGGTCAATATGATAATTTTACCCCTCTTCAATTGTTACAATATATAAATACCATTGCTAACGGGGGTAAACGGTTAAAATTAAATTTATTAAAAGAAGTATATCAACCATCAACCAGTGAATCTTTAGGTCCTCTAGCGTATCAAATTGAGCCTACTATTTTAAATGAGGTTAATACTGATTTAAAATATTTAAAACAAATTCAAAAAGGTTTCTACGAGGTTATGAGGGGTCCTTTAGGTTATGGATATATGGGAAATATGCCTAATACAGCGGGGAAAACAGGTACTTCCGAGAGTTTTTTAGATACTGATAATGATGGGGTTATTGATAAAGAAACAATTACTAAAACCTTTGCCGGTTATTATCCTTCAGATAATCCTTTAATGAGTATTATTGCCCTATCACCCGATGTTAGTCATCGTTATTATAAATCTACTTTTACTAGTAATGTAAATAAATATATAACGGCTCGGATTTGTGATAAATATTTTGAACTTTTTGGTAATCTTTGATATAATATTGAGGCAAGGAGGATATAAGTATGGCCAAAGCCGTTAATCGTGAATTAGTAACTTTAGAATGCACTATTTGTAATAGAAAGAATTATCGAACTAGTAAAAATAAAAAAAATACCACAGAACGATTGGAATTAAAAAAATATTGTCGTCATTGTCGAAAAGTAACTATTCATAAAGAGGAAAAATAATAAGGAGTTAAAGGATGATAAATGTTAATGATTTTAAAATAGGAATAACTATTTTATTAGATGGTAATCTTTTTCAAATATTGGAATTTTTACATGTTAAACCTGGCAAAGGTGGAGCCTTTGTTAGAACTAAATTAAAGAATTTAAAAACAAAAAGTATTATTGATTATACTTTTAATGCCGGAATTAAAGTAGAGCGAGCTTTAGTTACTAAAAAACAAATGCAATATTTATATAATACTGAAGAGGAATATGTTTTTATGGATAAAGATACTTATGAACAAATTTCTTTAACTAAAGATAAAGTAAAAGATGTTTTAAAGTATTTAAAAGAAAATGGTGAGGTTGAAGTAGTTTCTTATGATAATGAAATAATAGCACTTAATTTACCTGAAAAGATAGAATTAATTGTCAATGATACAGAACCAGCTATTAAGGGTAATACAGTTAGTAATGCTACTAAAGATGCTGTTTTAGAAACAGGTTTAAGTCTTAGAGTTCCTTTATTCATTGAACAGGGAGATATAGTTATTATTTCAACCAAAGATGGGAAATATATATCTCGAAAATAATTAAAAACTTATATTAGTTTTTATGTTATAAACTTAAGGTGGAATTTAAAAATGGAAAAATATTATAAAGGTCATTTAGTGTTGACTGATCGTTTTGTTAGCGAATATTTAGAAAAACAACATCCTTTAAAGGTAATTGATTATACACCTATTATTTTTAGAGTTGAAGAGGGTATGTTTTTTAATCCTACTCTTGAAATACGTACTGGGGTTAAGATTCCAATTATTGATTTAAGATTAGTTGATCAAGAAAAAAAGGTAATTAGAAGTCAAAATAGATTACAATCAATAATTGATTTGTATAGCGCATCGTTATTAAAAAATAAGATAAGGTGTTTTACTTTTGAAGATGATCGTTTTTTAGATTTTATTGAAGATAGTCCTGAAGAATATCGTGAAACTACTGAGATTTCAGATATAATTAATTATCTTAAACAATATCCAAATAAGAAACAAAGAAAAGAGGAATTAAAAACATTATTACAAAATAATCGGCTTAATTTCTTTAAGGATGAGACTTCTAGACTAACAAATTATGAAATAAAACAAGCTAAAATAAAGGAATATCTTAAAAAATACAAATAAGGCCTTTGGCCTTTTTTTCTTGTCATAAATATTTTAATTTACAATATAATTTATTAGAAAGGACAAAGGGGTACTTATGATTAATAAGCAAAGTTTATGGTTTTTAACTTTATTTAGTTTAATTTTAGTATTAAGTGTTTATTATATTACCATGCCTTCAGAATTATTATTTACTAATAATGGGGGATCTACTTATCAAGATCAAGATAAAGTAACGATTGAAGAGAGTGTTATTTTAACTGCTTTAAGAGTTGAAAGTGAAGAAGAGCGTATTAATACGATGAAAGATTTAAAAATGGTTTTAACTAATATTGAAGCTAGTGTTGAAGAAAAGAATAATGCTTATGAACAATTAAAACTATTAGATGTTTTAAAAGGAAAAGAAGAAACTTTTGAAGGTAAAATTAAAGAACAGTTTCAATTAAATTCATTTATTAAAATAGATAATAATCAAGTTCGGGTAGTAGTAGCTAGTGATAAACATGATTATAAGTTAGCTAATGATATAATGCGAAGTATCCAAGAAGAATTTAATGATAAAGTATATATTTCAGTAAAATTTCAATCCTAAACAAACTAAAGTTAACTAAATTATTAACAAGTATTTTAAATGCTTTTTTCTTTTACTATTAGGTTAAACAATTCACTTAAATTTGATTTTCACATACAATATTATGAGTAAATATAAACCACCTCTGCTAAAGAAAGTGAGGATCAAGATGAAAAAGGGAATACTAACCAAAAGGGAAAAAGAAATATTTGAATTGTTAATATTAAATAAATCAACTAAAGAGATTGCTATTTCTTTAAATATAAGTGAAAAAACGATTCGTAACCATATTTCTAATGCTATGCAAAAGTTAGGAGTTAAGGGTCGTGCCCAAGCGGTTGTTGAATTAATAAAACTAGGAGAGATTTCCATATAAAAAGTCGTAAACAAACGACTTTTTTCATTATTTAAATCAATTTAACATAAGATGATATTGGGAGGTTTGTATGCTAAAAGAGACATCAATTCAACGGATAACTTTTGCAACCGTTATATTGTTACTTTTATTTTTGTTTACTATTTTTCCGAAAAACGAAAAGCAAATTTATGATTTGAAGGATAATATAAAGATAGAATATGTAAGTGGCCATTATCCTCATGAAGTTTATTTATTAGATTCAAATAACTATATTGGGCGCGCTAATATATTATTAGTTGGTCAAACTACTGAAGCTAAAATAAGAGAATTAGTAGACTTTTTGATTATTGATGGCAAAAAGGAAAGTGGTATTCCTAATGGTTTTAGGGCAATTATCCCAAGTGACACTAAAATAATTGGAATTACTTTAAATGATGAAGGAATAGTTAAAATAAATTTTTCTAAGGAATTTTTAGAGGTAAAAAAAGAATTAGAAGAAAAAGTTATTGAAGCTCTTACTTATAGTTTGACTAGTTTAAAAGAGGTTAATGGGCTTTTGATTTATATTAATGGAGAGTTATTAACAATTCTTCCTCAAAGTCAAAAAAGGTTACCTAGTTTATTAGATAGAGATTATGGTATTAATAAGGTTTATGATTTAGAAAGATTAGCTAATATTAATTTCGCGACTGTTTATTATATAGGGAAACATAACGAAAATTATTATTATATACCAGTTACTAAATATATAAATGATGATCGTGATAAAATAAAAATTATTATTGACGAATTAACAGGGGGACCAATATATGAAACTAATTTAATGAGTTTTTTAAATACTAATGTTAAATTGCTTAGTTATGAAACAACTGATCAAACATTATCGCTTAATTTTAATAGTTTTATTTTAGATGATATTAAGAACAAAAAAATATTAGAAGAAGTAATTTATTCAATAGCTTTATCAATAGGTGATAATTATAAGGTGTCAGAAGTAATCTTTTTAGTAGAAAATGAAGAAGTTGATAAAAGTGTTTTATATACGACTGATTAAAGTTTCTTATATTATCTTTATTGAAATTGATTCAAAGTGTTGAATCAATTTTTTTTTTAAGGTATAATGTAAATGCTTTTCTTAATACTTTGTCCCGGTAGCTCAGTCGGATAGAGCAACGGCCTTCTAAGCCGTGGGTCAGGGGTTCGAATCCCTTTCGGGACGCCATAATGAATAGTAAAGACTTTATTTTGATAAGTCTTTTTTTTATTTAATATTTTTAGTAGAAATCCTTTTTTAAAAAAAGAATATATAAAATAAGGAGGTGAAGATAATTAAGCGTTATAAGTTTGTAAAGCAGGATAATATAACTGATTGTGGAGTGGCTTGTTTACTTTCAATTATTAAAATGTATGGTGGCAATAATTCACTTACTTATTTAAGAGATTTGACTAAAACTACTAATCAAGGAACCGATGCTTATCATTTAATAGAAGCTGCTAAAAAGTTAGGCTTTAAAGCAGAAGGATATCGTTTTGATCAGTTAAGCAATATTCCAACTCCGGCTATAGCCCATTTAATTATTGATAAATCTTATCATCATTATGTGGTTATTATTAAGATAAATTATCCTAAAAGAATTATTACGGTTGGTGATCCAGCTGTTGGAATAAAAAACTATCATTTTGAAGAATTTATTGAGTTATGGTCTAAAGTTATTATTACCTTAAAACCAATAAAAAAGATTGCTTATCTTAATCCTGATCGGCCTCTTTTAGGCTTAATTAAAAACTTAATGTTGCCCCATTTTAAATCCTTAATTATTATTTTAGGCTTATCAATTTTATTTATTATTTTTAATATTATAAATACTTGGTATTTAAAAATAATAGCTGATAATATTTATTGGCAACCTAAAAGTTTATATTATTTATTTCTTTTTTTTAGTTTAATTGTCCTTTTAAAAATAAGTAGTGATTTTATTCGTAATAAGCTATTAATATATATCAATAAAAAAGTAGACAAAGAGTTAATGGCTAAAACTTATCATCAGCTTATTTTCCTTCCTTATCAATATTATCATAGTAGGCAAACAGGAGATATTATTGCCCGTCTTTATGATTTAAGTTATGTTAGAGAATTTATAAGTCGTTTATCAATGATGATTTTAGTAGATTTTATGTTAATCATTTTTGCCTTAGTTGTTCTTTATTTTATTAATCATTTATTATTTTTTATATCCCTTTTAATAGTTTTATTATACTTAGTTATTGTTTTAATTTATAATCCGTTAATAAAAGATTATATTGTCAAGAATCAAGAAAATCATGCTTTAGTTACTTCTTATTTAGTAGAAGCTATAAGCGGGATTGATACTGTTAAAGGCTTAAGTATTGAAAATATTGTTTTAAAGAAAGCTAAGGATAAATATGATAAATTAATTGATAACCATTTCCATTTTGATAATCTTTATAATAGGCAACAAAATTTGAAAAACTTAATTATTTTTATAGGCTTTAACTTAATTTTGTTAAGTGGTAGTTTTCTTATTTATTATCAACAAATAAGTTTAAGTCAATTAATTTTATTTAATTCTCTTTTATTATATTTTTTAGAACCTATTAAAAATATTTTTGATTTAGAACCACTAATAAAAAACGCTTTTAACTCTTTAAAAAGAATTAATGAATTATATGAAGTTAAAGCCGAAGAAAAAGTTGGTCTTAAAGAACGATTATTAGGTGATATTATTTTTAACAAGTTATCTTTTAGTTATGATGATTTTAAGCAAGTTTTTAAAGATATTGATTTAACAATTAACCAAGGAGAAAAAGTTTTGATTACTGGTAAAAGTGGGAGTGGTAAATCAACTTTAGCTAAAATATTATTTAGATATTATTTAGTCAGTGATAAAATGATTAGCATTAATAATAAGGATATAAATGAGTATAATTTAAAATCTATTCGGGATAATATTTGTTATGTTTCTCAACACGAAATAATCTTTACTGATTCTATTTATAATAATTTAATTTTAGATCGGAAACTAAAATTAAAAGAAATTTATAAAATTAGTAAACTAACTTATGTAGATGAAATCTTAAAGGAACGTCACCTTGATTTTAATTATTTAATTGAAGAAAATGGAACTAATATCTCGGGTGGTGAAAAACAAAGAATAATTATAGCTAGAAGCCTACTAAAAAAAGCTGATATTTATATTTTTGATGAAACAATGAATGAAATAAGTGTTGAATTAGAAAGAAAAATTTTAAAAAATATATTTAAGATATTCAAAGATAAAATAATTATAGTGATGTCACATCGTTTAACTAATAGTGATTTATTTGATAAACAGTTGATTTTAGATAATAAAAAATTAATAAATATAATTAAGAATGAAAGGAGTTGAAGATGAAGGTATTAACTAAAGATGAATTATTAGCTATTCAAGGTGGAATAAGTGCTTGGCTAGTAATGGGTATTGTAGGTGGAATTACTTTTATAATTGGAGTAATTGATGGCTTTATTAGACCTTTAAAATGTAATTAATAAAAATATTTAATTATGAGAGAAATATCTAAAAAGGAGGAGGTATATTAGGTTAGTTTATTTAAAATAATTCTCTCTTATTTTAAGCTAATGTTAATATACTAGTGATAAAATGACAAAATTAAATAATCAAGAATTATTATCGATAATTGGTGGTTTAACTATCTCAGGAACATTAATTAATTCACTTGTCAAAGGAATATCAGTTATCCTAGAGTTAGGAAGAGCTCTTGGAACAGCTATTAGAAGAGTGACTTCTTCAACTTTATGTCCGTTATAATAATAACTGAGCCTAAAAGATATTTAATTTATCTAACGGGCTCTTTTTTTAAAAATTAAAATTATGTTTTAAAATAAAAGTTGGTAATATTTAATATCTATAAATATTTTGTTTTAATCCATAATAATAATGTAGTCGATGGATAATAAAGGAGATGTTTTGATGTTTTTAAAAAAATTGAAAAACATACTTATGGTCTTTTTTTTAACTTTATTTATTATTCCGTTTTCTGCCTTTGCTTATTCTTTAATTCCCGGTGGGGAAAATATCGGCATTCAAATTAATGCTAAAGGGATAATGGTCGTTGGTTTATATAAAGTAAACAACACTTATCCAGGACGAGAAGCTGGTTTAAAATTAGGTGATATTATCACTAGTATTAATAATAATCCCGTTTTGAATATCAATGAGATGGTAAAAGAAATTAATGAAAATTATAAAAATGAAATTACTATCAAATATGAACGGGATAATAAAACCTATACAACTTCACTTAGATTAGTGAAAAATGGCGATAATGTTTATAAAACCGGTTTATATGTAAAAGATACTATTAACGGTATTGGAACACTTACTTTTATTGATCCAGAAACGAGATTATTTGGAGCTTTAGGGCATGAAATAATTGAGAAAACAACTGGTAAGATGATTGAAGTTGGAACTGGTAAAATATTTAAAGCTGAGATTGTTGGAATTGAAAAGAGTAACCGAGGAACACCTGGTGAAAAAAGCGCTCGTTTTCATTCTGATATTGTTTATGGTGATATTTATGAAAATACTAGTTTTGGTATTTTTGGAACCTATAAGGATAAAATACCTCTAAAAAAACAGTATAAAGTAGCTGATCCTAATGATATAAAAATAGGTAAAGCGACGATTTTGACTGTTTTAAATAATGAATTGGTTGAAGAATTTGATATCGAAATCATTCGTTTAACTGAAAATGAACAAAAGATTAAAAACATTTTGTTTAATATTACCGATGATATTTTATTAGAAAAAACAGGTGGTATTGTTCAGGGGATGAGTGGTAGTCCCATTATCCAAGATGAAATGATAGTAGGGGCCGTGACTCATGTAGTAATTGATGATACTACTAAGGGATATGGAATATTTATTAAATATATGTTAGAAGAGGCAAACAATTAATTGATAAGGCAACCTAAATGGTTGCTTTATCTTTAGCTTTTTATTTATAAAAAGCATTGTTATAAGATTATTATTTGGAGGAGAGCTAGTTGTTTTCATCTTTATTTTATGCTATTATGTTAATGTAAAGGAAAATAAAAAGGGTGATCGTTGATATGGATGATTATTTTAAATTAAAAATGGAAGATGCTATTCCTAATGAAGGAGCTATTTTTAAAGGGAAGTATTATCGAGTTACTATTTTAACTGAAAGATTAATTCGTTTTGAATATAATGGTGAGGGTTTATTTGAAGATCGTCCCACCCAATTAGCTATGTTTAGAAAATTTGATACTCCTCCTTTATCAGTTAGAGAAGATGAGAAATATATTGAAATAACTACTAAATATTTTAAATTAGAATATACAAAGGATAAGCCTTTTTCAACTAGTAAATTGGTTCCGGGTGGTAATTTACGGGTTAATCTTTTAAGTACAGATCGAGTATGGTATTATGGTCATCCCGAGGTAAGAAATTATTTTTCGACGGCTTCATCCTTTGATGAGATGAATGATAAAATTAAATTAAAGAAAGGTTTATATTCAACTGATGGTTTTGCTAGTTTAGATGATTCTACTAGTTATGTTATAAATGAACAAGGTTATCTTTTACCAAGGACTAATAAAGCAATTGATTTTTATCTTTTTGTATATCGAAAAGATTTTGGTTTATGTTTAAGGGATTATTTTATGTTAACTGGTAAACCACCATTATTACCTCGTTATGCGCTTGGTATTTGGTGGAGTCGAAATTACCCTTATAATGAAAGTGATCTATTGACCTTAATTGAAAGATTTAATCGTTATCAAATACCGTTAGCTGTTCTTTTGTTGGATAAAGATTGGCATCTTAGAAATTATGAAAAGTTAAAAAACTTACTTACAGGTTATAGCTTTAATAAGCAATTAATTCCCGCTCCTTATGAATTTATTAATCGTCTTCATGCTTTAGGTCTTAAAATCGGTTTAAATATAAATCCCATTGAAGGAGTTTATCCTCATGAAGAAATGTATTCTAAAATGGCTAGTTTTCTTGAATTGCCAGAAAAAAAACAAATTCCCTTCGCCCCTTTAAATCCGAAATTTTTAACTGCTTATTTTAAATTATTATTAAGACCTTTAGAACTTTTAGGAATAGATTTTTTTTGGAATGATTATTATCGTAAGAATGATTTGTTATCTTTATGGATTTTAAATCATTATCATTTTTTAGAGGCTAATCGAAAGGAAGCTAAAAGAGGAATACTTTTAGCACGTAATTCTTTAATTGCCCCTCATCGTTATGGTATCTTGTATTCAGGTAAAACTAAAGTTAGTTGGGAAACTTTAAAATTTTTACCTTTTTACAATTCTACAAGTGCTAATCTTGGTATATCATGGTGGAGCCATGATATTGGAGGTTATCACGGTGGAATTGAAGATGGTGAATTATATCTTAGATATGTTCAATTAGGTACTTTTAGTCCTATATTTAGAATTCATGTTGATAAAGGTAAATATTATAAAAGGGAACCTTGGCTTTGGAATGTTCAAACCTTTGAAATAATTAAAGATTATATGCAATTAAGACATCGCTTAATCCCGTATTTTTATACAGAAGCTTATAAATATCATAAAATGGGGCTTCCTTTGATTCAACCATTATATTATAAGTTTCCTGAAATATATGATGAACCATTATATAAAAATGAATATTTGTTAGGTTCAGAATTATTAGTTTCACCACTTACTGATAAAAAAGATTATGTTATGAACCGAGTTGTTCATAAATTCTTTTTACCTGCTGGTACTTGGTATGATTTTAAAACTGGTAAAAAGTTTCCTGGTAATCGCAGTTATGTTTCTTTTTTTCGTGATCAAGATTATCCTGTTTTTGCTAAAAGTGGCTCCATTATCCCTTTAGCGAATGATGAACATTATCTAACTACCAATCCTCAAAATATGGAAATTCATATTTTTCAAGGATGCAGTAATAATTATCAATTATATGAAGATGATGGTTATAGTAATATTTATCGACAAGGTTTTTATTTAATTACCTCTATTGATTATAATTATCGTGAAAGCAATTATACAGTTATTATTAGAGCTTTAGAGGGTAAAAGTGGAATTGTTTCTGATAAACGTAATTATAAATTGCGCTTTAGAAATACAAAGAAAACAGAAGATGTAATAGCTTATTTAAATGATAAAGAAATTCCAATTAAATGTTATGTAGATGAAAATGATTTTATTGTCGAAGTTAAGGAAGTGTCTACTGTTGGTCAATTAACTGTCAACTGTAAGGGGAAGGCAATTGAAATTGATGCGGTTAGATTAATAAATGATGATATTGATGGCATTATTAATGATTTACCAATTTTAACTTCATTGAAAGAATTAATTGCTAATATTTTATTTGGAGATTTACCAATTAAAAAGAAACGAATTGAAATAAGAAAATTAAAAAGAAAAAAAATAGAAGATAAATTTATTAGAATGTTTTTAAGATTATTAGAATATTTAGAACAAATATAAAAGGTTGATGCTTTATAACTTTTTACCTTTTTGTGATAACAAAGTAATCGTGTTTAAATTTACATTTTTATTTATTCATGGTAAAATCTTATTTAAGAAAATTTAATATGAAAGGATTATTAAAGATGGAATTATTATTGTTATTTATTATTTATTTTATTTTTTTTCTTTTATTTTATAAAATTTATTATATGATTAAAATGAGAAAGAAAAAAAATAACAAATCTCTTTTAACAACGACTACTGAACTAATTTATTTAACTACTAAATATAAACTAAATATAAAAAAGATTGGGATTAATAAAATTATTAATGTAATTTGCTTAACAAACGCTTTAATTTTTTCTTTAGTTTTAATCGCTACTTTCTTTATTACTAATCTTTTTATTAGAATTGTTATTATGTTTATATTATTGATGCCTTTAATTTTTTTTATTTATCATTTTATTGGTTGTTTTTATCGAAGGAAAGGAATGACCATTGATGTATGATTTTAAAAAAATAGAACAAAAATGGCAAGCTTATTGGGATAAGCATAAAGTTTTTAGAGCTGTGACAGGGTCTAAAAAGCCTAAGTATTATGTTTTAATTGAATTTCCTTATCCTTCAGGAGCGGGTCTTCATATGGGGCATCTTAGAAGTTATACTGCTTTAGATTCTTTAGCTAGAAAAAGAAGAATGGAAGGATATAATGTTTTATTTCCTATTGGTTATGATGCTTTTGGTTTGCCCGCTGAAAATTATGCAATTAAAAACAAAATTCATCCTAAAGTAGCAGTTGCTAAAAATATTAATGTTTTTCGTTCGCAATTAAAGAGTCTTGGTTTTTCATTTGATTGGGATAGAGAATTAGCTACTACTGATCCTGAATATGTAAAATGGACCCAGTGGCAATTTTTAAAATTTTATGAGCATGGTTTAGCTTATAAAGATAAGATAATGATTAATTGGTGTACTTCTTGTAAAACAGGTTTAGCTAATGAGGAAATTGAACAAGGAAAATGTGAACGATGTGGTGGCATCATTGAAAGAAGAGAAAAAGAACAATGGATGCTAAAGATGAGATCTTATGCTGATAAATTAATTGAAGGTTTAAAAGAAACGGATTTTGTTGATCGTGTCAAAACGGCGCAAATTAATTGGATAGGAAAAAGTGAAGGGATAAAAATAGATTTTGGAATTAAAGATAGTAAGGAAAGGCTAAAGATTTATACAACTAGGCCAGATACTATTTATGGGGTTACTTTTATGGTTTTAGCACCTGAACATCCTTATATAGATAAATTTAAATCTCAAATTAAAAATATGGATGATATAATAAGATATCAAGAAAAAACAATTAAAAAATCAGAGTTTGAAAGGTTAGAATTAAATTATGATAAAACAGGCGTTAGAATTGAAGGTTTAATGGCTATTAATCCTATTACTAAAAGAGAAATACCTCTTTTTATTTCTGATTATGTGATGATGGGATATGGGACTGGAGCGATTATGGGGGTTCCTGCTCATGATGATCGAGATTATGATTTTGCTAATAAATATAAAATTCCTATTATTCAAGTTATTGCTCAAATTACAGGCCAAATAAGAAAAAATGAAAAGAAAAAAAATAGTATTATTGCTATTTTATATGATTCTAAAAATAATAAATATTTAACTTTAAATTGGGGTAATAAAGGTGGCAGGTTGTTTATAGGTGGTTCAGTAAAAGATAATGAACTTAATCTTCAATGTGCTTTAAGAGAGATAAAAGAAGAAACAGGGTATATAGATGTAGAATTAATTGAAGAGTCATTTATTATTAATCATCATTATTATGCTTATAATAAAGAAGTAGCTTATAATACTAGTATGATAGGTTTTTTATTTAAATTAAAATCCTTTAAACAAGAAGTCTTAAATTTAGATAAGGCAGAAATAGATAATTTTAACGTTGAATGGGTTGAGGAAAAGATAATTAGGAAAGAAGTAATTGATGAAGGGCATATTCTGTTATTTAATAATTTATTGAATAAACGGCCTTATCTTGGAGAAGGGGTCATGATTAATTCAAGTTTTTTAAATGGTATCTCAAATCAAGCTCAAGCCTTGGATAAGATAATTAAGTATTTAGAAACTCATAAAATAGGACTTAAAAAGATTAATTATCGTCTTCAAGATTGGGTTTTTTCAAGACAAAGATTTTGGGGAGAACCTATTCCCATGATATATTGTGATTATTGTGGTTGGGTAGCTGTTAAAGAGAAGGATTTACCAGTCTTATTGCCAGATATTCCTTATTATGAACCAACAGATGATGGAGAAAGTCCTTTAGCTAATCTTCCAAAATGGTATACTGTATCATGTCCTAAATGTGGGAAAAAAGCTAAAAGAGAAACTGATACGATGCCTAATTGGGCAGGTTCTTCTTGGTATTGGTTAAGATATATGGATCCACATAATAAAGATGCTTTTGCAAGCTTTAAATCATTAAAATATTGGGGAATGGTTGATTGGTATAATGGAGGGATGGAGCATGCCACTAGGCATTTATTATATGCTCGTTTTTGGCATCGTTTTTTATATGATATTGGTTTAGTTCCAACTAAAGAACCCTTTAAATTTAGATCAGCTCATGGTATGTTATTAGGTGAAGATGGTCGCAAAATGAGTAAATCATTAGGTAATATTATTAATCCTAATCAAGTAATAAAAGAATATGGAGTTGATGCTCTTCGTGTTTATCAAGCCTTTATGGGAGATTATGAAATGGATACGGCTTGGAGTACTAATGGTTTAAAAGGATGTAAACGCTTTTTAGATCGAGTTTGGAAAATTCAAACTAAAGTTAAACAAGGTAATCAATTATCTCCTTCTTTAAAGCAATTACTTCATCAAACAATTAAAAAGGTTGATCACGATATAGAATCAATGAAATATAATACAGCCATTTCCTCGTTAATGATTTTACTTAATGAAATGGAGAAACAAGCTTATATTAATCAAGCTGATTTAAGGGTTTTAATTAGTTTATTACATCCTTTCGCTCCTCATCTAACTGAAGAAATTAATGACCTACAACAATTAGGAAATATTTTAGCAAATAGTAAGTGGCCAAAATATGATCAAAAGGCTTTGATTAAAGAAGATTATCAATTAATTATCCAAGTAAATGGTAAAGTAAGAGGTAAAGAAATAGTTAATCTTAGTTTAGATGATGAAGTGCTTAAAAGTTTAGCCTTAAAAAATGATAATGTTAAAAAGTTTATTCAAGATAAAAAAATAATTAAAATGATAATAGTTCCTAAAAAATTAATTAATATCGTGGTTAAAAAATAATGAAAAAGATTATTGTTTTTATATTTTGTTTTTTGCTTATTAGTTGTAGTTGTTCATTAACAAAAGAAGAAAAAATTTATTATCAACTTATAAAAGAATTATCTTTAATAAAGGAAATTCAAATTACATCTTTACCACCAGTTACTATTTTTGTTTCTTTAGAAAAAGTAATTGAAGAAGAATTAAGATATCAAGTTATTATTGATAATCCTCAAATAATTATGAATGAGGTAAAGGCTATTGTTATTCATGATCAAAAAACAAATGATATTTTTCCTTCAGTTGGTATTTTTGATGAACCTTTAACCTTAATTCCCAAAGAAAAGGAACTTAATATTTCTCAAACTAAAGGACTTATTTTAGTTGGCTATCTTCCTTATCAAGGATTGGTAACTGATTTTGATGGTTCATTTAAAATACTTATTCAATATCAAGATGAACGAGGAACATCTCATAAAATTTATTATTATCAAAAATAGACAAAAAATATAATTTCTTAATTATATTATTTGATTAGGTGATAATAATGAAAGTAAAGATATTTGATGAAAACCATGAACAGGATTTAGAAAAAGTAATTAATGATTTTTTAGATAAGTTAGAAGGGGAAGTAATTGATATTAAATATCAAATAGGGGTAGCAGTTTTTTCAGAAGAACAGGTTTTTTGTTTTTCAGCGATGATAATTTATCAGAAGTAATGGATGTGAAATAATGAAAAAGAATCCTTTTTTGCAAGGGACGATGATTGCAACTTTGAGCATAATTATTACTAAGACTCTAGGTATTATTTATGTTATTCCTTTTTATGCTTTAATAGGAGCGAAAGGGGGAGCCCTATATGGTTATGCTTATTCAATTTATTCAATCTTTTTAAATTTATCATCAATTGGGATCCCTTTAGCAATTAGTAAATTAATTAGTGAATATAATGCTTTAGGTTATTATCAATTAAAAGAAAGAGCTTATAAAACAGGAAAATACTTTATTTTATTATTAAGTGTTATTTCTTTTTTTATTTTAATTATTTCAGCTCCTTATTTAGCCCTTCTTTTTATTGGTAATACTAAAGGGGGTAATACCTTGGAGGATGTAACTTTAGTAATTAGAGTAGTTGGTAGTGCGATATTAATTGTTCCTGTTTTAAGTGTGACTAGAGGTTATCTCCAAGGACATCGTTTTATTACTACTTCTTCAATTAGTCAAATTATAGAACAAGTAATTAGAGTTTTAATTATTATTGTTGGTAGTTTTTTAGTTATTAAAGTATTCTCTTTACCTATTAAAATAGCAGTAGCGATGGCTATTTTAGGTGCTAGTACGGGAGCTTTAGTAGCTTATCTTTATCTAATTTATAAAATAAAAAATGATAAAGAGTCTTTAAATCGTGGAGCTCCCGTTATAAGAACTACTTTTAAGATGACCGATAAGGATTTATTAGCTAAATTACTTACTTATGCTATTCCATTTATTTTTAGTAGTCTTGTTTTATCAATTTATCATTTTGTTGATTTATCTACCGTAGTTAGAACAATGGTTAATAAATTAAATTATGATACTTTAGAAGCAGAAACAGCTATTAGTATTCTTATTACTTGGGGATTAAAATTAAATATGATTATTATGGCTATCGCTACAGGATTGACTACTAATTTAATTCCTAATATTACTAAGTTTTTTGTTAGAAAAGAAGAAGATAAATTAAAATTTACAATTAATCATTCTCTTCAATTATTATTATTTGTTACGATGCCGATGACTATTGGTTTAAGCTTATTAGCTACTCCAGTATGGACTGTTTTTTATGGTTATAGTGAATTAGGTAGTTTAGTTTTTAGATATTCTATTACGATGGCTTTATTTAGTAGTTTATTAATTATTTTAAATGTTACGATGCAATCATTAAATGAATATAAAAAGATGTTTATTTATATTTTAATTGGTTTTATTTTTAAAGTTTGTTCCAATATTCCTTTAATGTACTGTTTTCATTGGCTAGGTTTTCATGCTTCTTATGGATCAATTACTGCTTCAATAGCTGGCCATTTTATTACCTCAATTTTAATTTTACGCTTTTTAAATAAGCAATTTAAAGTAAATTATGAACAAACTCTAAAGTACTTATTAAATATTGTTTTAACAGTTATTATAATGGCTATTATTATCTTATTAGTTCAATTTATTATTAAAGTTGATACTACTAATCGTTTATTAGCTTTAGGATTAGTTGCTTTTTATTCTATAATCGGGATTATTATTTATTTAACCATTACTATTAAAAACAAATTATTAGTTAATGTTTTTGGTCAAGCCCTTATTAATTCTGTATTAAGTCGTTTTAAATTAACTAAGAAAATAAAAAATTAAGATATTAAATTAATAATAAAAAGCTCTCTTAATAAAAGAGGGCTTTTTATTATTAGCTGAAGTTAGTTTTATAATTTTAAATTTGATGATAATAACTTTTAGTATGTTTCAATTCTTTTTTATCCATACTAATAATGAGGTGTTGAAATGGATAAAAAAAGATATAAAGATTTAGTTAATAAACATAAACCTAAAGAAGATCGTTTATTTAATATTATGAAATCATTTTTTATTGGGGGAGTAATAGGTATTATTGGGCAATTTTTAATAGACTTTTATGTTTATTTAGGTATTCCTCACCAAGAAGCTGGTACATATATGATTATTAGTTTAATTTTTATTGCTAGTTTATTTACGGCAATTGGTTTTTTTGATACCGTAGTAGGTTTCGCTCGGGCAGGGTTAATAGTTCCTATTACTGGCTTTGCCCACGCGATGATGAGTTCGGCTTTAGAATATCGCCGTGAAGGATTAGTAGCGGGGATTGGTTCTAATATTTTTAAATTATCTGGTAGTGTTATTTTATATGGAGTAGTATCGGCTTATGTCTTTGGCATAATTAGATTACTTATTTTTGGAGGTTAAAATGACTTTAAAATTTGATGATGTTTATCTTAATGAAGTTAGTACCGTAACAGGTCCGTATGAATCAAAAGGCCCCTTAGGAAAGCACTTTGATAAAAGTTATGATGATTTATACTTTAAACAAAAAACTTGGGAATTATCAGAAATGAAATTAATGGGTGATAGTATTGATATTTTATTAAATAAAAAGGGCATTCAAAAAGATAAGATTGATTTATTTATTGCTGGAGATTTATTAAATCAAATGATAGCTTCTAATTATACGGCTAGTTATTTTGGAGTTCCTTTTTTAGGTCTTTATAGCGCTTGTGCTACCTTAGGGGAGGGTTTAATAACGGCCGCTACTTTTCTTTCGAGAAAAGAAATAAATAATATAATTTGTTCGGTGAGTTCTCATAATATGGCAGCTGAAAAACAATTTAGAAATCCAACTGAGTATGGTGCTCCTAAACCAAGAACGGCTTCCTTTACTGCTACAGGGGCTGCTAGTGGGTATTTATCAAATAAAGTTAGCGATATTAAACTTGAAAGCGGGACAATTGGTAAAGTAGTAGATTTAGATTTAAAAGATCCTTTTGATATGGGCTCAGCGATGGTTCCCGCAGCGGCGGCTACTATTTATAAACATTTGACTGATTTAAAAAGACAACCTGATTATTATGATTTAATATTAACAGGAGATTTAGGGGAATATGGTAAAAAGATATTAATTGATTATATGAAAACAGAATATGGTTTAAATATTAGTAAAAACTATAATGATTGTGGGTTAATGCTTTATGATTTAGATAAGCAACCAGTTTGGGCAGGGGCTTCTGGGCCCTCCGCTAGTGGTTTAGTTGTTTATGGTTATCTTTTAAAAAAGATGAAAAAAAGAGAATTATCAAGAGTCTTATTAGTAACTACAGGAGCTTTATTATCACAAACATCTGTTAATCAAAAATTAACAATTCCCTCAATAGCCCATGCGGTTAGTTTGGAGGTGTTAGAATGATTTATTTAAATGCTTTTATTTTTGCCGGTTTAGTATGTGTTATAGGTCAATTAATTTTAGATAACACTAAATTTACTCCCGGTCAATTAACCACTTTATTAGTTGTAAGTGGAGCCTTTCTTGATATTTTTAGTATCTATGATAAATTTGTTATTTGGGCAGGAGGGGGAGCTTTAGTCCCCATTACTAGTTTTGGCCATCTTCTTATTCATGGTGCTTTAGAGAAAGCTTCAGAATATAGTATTTTAGGTCTTAGTATGGGGATGTTTGATTTAACTGCTTCTGGGATTATTGCTGCTATTATTATTTCTTTTTTCTTAACCTTAATTTTTAAACCAAAACATTAACTAAGTTACTTTTAATATTAAAATAAACAACTATTTAATTAAGTAAAATAGTTGTTTTTAATATTTTATTTTCATTAATAATTTCTTTTAATAATAAAAGAACTAAAAATCAGCTAAAATGTGATAAAATAACATAAAGAGGTATCTAGATGGAATATAAAATTAAAATAGATAAGTTTGAAGGGCCTTTAGATTTATTACTTCATTTAATCAAGGCTTCAGATGTTGATATTTATGAAATTAGTTTAGAAGAAGTTATTAATCAATATTTAGATTATATTAAGGCGATGGAAGAATTGGATTTAGTTATTGCTAGTAGTTATTTAATCATGGCTGCTGAATTAATCTTTTTAAAATCATGGATGTTATTACCAAAAGCTGATTATGAAGAAGCTTTAGAAGAAGATCCAAGACAAATATTAATCAATAAATTAATTGATTATAAACAATATAAAGAAATGGCTTTTAAATTTAAAAAGTTAGAAGGAACGAGGCAACATTTTTTCACTAAATTACCGGCTGATATTTCTAATTATCAATCAGAAATAAAATTAAAAAATAATGAGGTTTCAGTTACTGATTTATTTAATATCTTTCAAAATCTATTAACCCTTCAAACTTATCAACAACCATTAACTACTAAAGTTACAACTAAAGAATTATCAATTAAAAAAAGAATGATAGCGATAAAGAAAGCTTTAAAAGTAAAAAAGAAACTAAAATTTGAAGAGTTAATTGATGTTTTAACTAAAGATTATATTATTATTACTTTTTTGTCTATTTTAGAATTAACTATTAAAAAAGAAATTATTATTTATCAAACTAATCATTTAGGTAATATATATATTGAGTTAAAGGGGAGCTGAAAATGGATTTACAAGCTGTTTTAGAAGGATTATTATTTATTGTTGGAGATGATGGTTTAACTCTTGATCAAATAGCTAATAATCTTAATATAAATAAAGAAGCTGCTAAAGAATTATTATTAGAGTTAAAAAATGATTATGAAGATCAAAAAAGAGGTCTTAGAATTAATTGTTTAGGTAATTCTTTTAAGTTAACAACTAAAAAAGAACACAAAGAATACTATCAAAAATTAATTGATACAAATCAAGCTAAATTATCCCTTCCAGCTCTTGAAATATTAGCTATTATTGTATATAATGAACCTGTAACTAGAATTGATATAGATAATATTAGAGGCGTATATAGTGGGAATATGATTAGGAAATTAGTAGCGAAAGGATTAGTTAAGGAAGTTGGTCGTTCAACCTTACCGGGTAGACCTATTTTATATAAAACAACTAATGAATTTTTAGATTATTTTGGTTTAGCCTCTAAAGAAGATTTGCCAAAATTAGAAACTAATTCTCATTCAAAAGATAAAGAAATAGATTTGTTTTTGTCAAGGTATCAAGATGAAGATTAATTTTTAAGCCAGTGTGGTGGAACGGTAGACACGTCAGACTCAAAATCTGGTGATGGTAACATCATGTCGGTTCAAGTCCGACCACTGGCACCAATAATAAAGAAGGAGTAAGAAAAATGAAGGTAAAAAGGTTAGGATTAGTTTTATTAATTTTAATGGGAACGGGTTGTTATTATAATTATGAGAAATTAGAAGAGGAAATGACTACTAAGGCTTCATCCTATTATGAGGAGTATTTAAAAGGATATGTAGTTGGGGTTGATCAACATAAGATAACTCTCGAAGATTTAAAGAATAAAGATTATAATATTAATAACTTTATTAAACGAAAATGTGAGTTAGATTCATATGTTTTAATAAAACTTGAAGCCGATGAACAGCATACAGATAATGATAATTATGATATAGAGAATCATTTAACTTGTAAAGGTTATCAAACAAGATAAATATTGTTTATTAAAAA
>CAZBGR010000001.1:0-2455 GCA_964491535.1 uncultured Muribaculaceae bacterium | reverse complement strand
AAAACACTAGCTTTAAATAATTTAAAGCTAGTGTTTTATAATTTTATTAATGTTTTATAAGTTTTTAATTTATTTTCTTTTTAAACTGTTAAAAGAAAATAAAATTGCTACAGTAGCAAGGGTTATTCCTATATAGATAAGAATTAAGTAAGCCCAATCAATAATGCCAACACCATTATAAATAAAGGCAAGATTAAATGAAGTATAACCATTAATATTAGATGGCACAAAGAAGGTAAAGAATAAAATTACAATCGCATAAATCTTTAAAATATATTTTTGCAATTCATTTAGTTTCATTTTAGTACTCCTTTCTATTTAAATTATAACAAAAATAAAAAAAATGGTAAAGCCTTCTAGTAGTTTTTTGTTTTTCCTTTTATCTTTTGATAGTTTTTTTATATACAAACCTTTTTTTGATTAGCATATTTTATAAAAGAATATAAGGAGGTGGGGGATGGATCTTTTAATAACTGATGAAATATTAAATTTATTAATGATTGCGACTACTTTTAGTATTATTTTAATGGCTTTAGTTCAAAAGCTTAAAAGTTTAAGTTTTGTTAAAAGTAATGGTCATGTTTTAATTTTAAATTTCTTTTTTTCATTAACCCTAGGGAGTTTATTTGCCATTACTTTTTATCAATTAGAGCTCTTTAAAGCTCTTTGGGTAGCTTTATTTAGTTTTATTGAAGCACCACTTGTTTATCATCTTTTAAAGGCTCAAAACGTTATAAATTATACACCTAAAGCTTTAGATGATAATAAGTTAGGAATATTAAAAATTCCTATTGAAAATGAAATACCAAGATAAAGGAGGTTTTAAAAATGATGCTTTTAGGCAGTGAACGAATAGTTACTCAAAATTATGATAGACATAAATATGCTGAAGATTATGCGGGAATTCATTTATCAGATATTAAAATTAATGGTCAAGCAAAAGTTCTTAAGGTGGTAAATAAATATGAGCCTTATCAAGATACCATTAATTATAATGATTATTTAAATAATAAAAATAGTTGGAAGGATGGTCTTTATTATAATTGTCTGTCTATTTCAGGCAAAAGGGTTAGGTATCATCAAGCGGAATTGGGTGGTAATCAAGTTACTTTAGAAACCTATAATGGTTCGAAAAAGTTATTTTTTAATATTTTACATATGGCTTCTGTGTTAGTTAATGAGGGTGATTTAATCGATAGTAATACTATTATTGGTAAACAAGGTAATACTGGTTTAGTTTTATCTAATAAAGATAAAACTGATTATACATATGGGAGCCATGTCCATTTTGAAATAAGAGATGAAGATTATAATCCAATTAATCCTAGAGATTATGCTTTGTTTAATATAAAAGTTAATTATATAGAACAAAGTAATCAGATAGATAATAGTCAAAAACAAATTAAAGTTTTAGCTGATAAAATTAATATTAGGGCAGCAGGAAGTGTTAATAGTCAAGATATTGGGGATGTTTTTAGAGGGGAGATTTATACGGTTTTAGGAGAAGAGGAAGATAATCAATATTATTGGTATAAAATAAAAACTAATTTAGGTTTAAAGGGTTTTGTGGCTAATGAAAAGGGTAAAAGATGGCTTTTAGTATTTGAACCTAATCTTTGTATAGAAGGAGAATGTGAAATAGTAGATGATATAAGTGAAGAAGGGTTAGTTTTTATTTGTCCTAAAGATGATTTATATGCAATTAAATTAAAAAAGGATGAAAAGTTATATATTAAATAGTATTAATAATTAAAAAAGAAGTTCTTTTTTAAAAGTTTTATGTTATAATTTTACTAGAAAGGAAGATGACAATGATTTGGTGGATAATTTTAGGATTATTAGTATTAATAGGGTTATGGATGATTAGTATTTATAATCATTTGATAAAGTTAAGGAATAGAGTTAGTGATCAATGGGCTCAAGTTGATGTTCAACTAAAAAGAAGATCTGATTTAGTTCCTAATCTAGTAGAAACAGTTAAAGGATATGCTAAACATGAAAAAGAAACTTTAAATGCCGTTATTGAAGCTCGTAACAAATTCAAAAAGGCTGATAGTCAAGCTGAAGAAATAGAAGCTAGTGGGGATTTAACTAGGGCTTTAAGTCGTTTATTAATGTTATCTGAAGCTTATCCTGATTTAAAAGCTAATCAAAACTTTTTAAAATTACAAGAAGATTTAGGAGAAATTGAAGAAAAAATAGCTTTTGCCAGACAATTTTATAATGATAGTGTTTTAACTTATAAAAATAAATTAGAAATATTTCCTTCTAATATAATTGCTAAGATGTTTAAATTTGAACCACGTTTATTTTTTGAAATTGATGAAGCTGATAAAAAGAATCCTACTGTTTCATTTGAATAAAACTTACTTAGGTAAGTTTTATTCAATTTAGATAAGGAGGAAAAGATGAAAAAGATATTATTGTTTATAATAGCTGTTTTTATTTTGCCGTT